>NZ_JAAXOY010000231.1 GCF_012396155.1 Cellulomonas septica
CGCCGAGGCCGCGGTCGCGGCGGCGCGCGCGTGGGCGACGGGCGCGGGCGGCTCGGTCGACGAGGTGACCGCCGCGCTCGACGACGCCGCGACGACCGTCGACGACCTGACCACTGCGCTGGAGCAGGCGTCGTGAAGCGTCTGCTCGGCGTCGCGCTCGGCGTGCTCACCGCGATCGGCGGCTTCCTCGACATCGGCGACCTCGTGACGAACGCGGTCGTGGGGTCGCGGTTCGGGCTCAACCTCGCGTGGGTCGTCGTCGTCGGCGTGGTCGGGATCTGCCTGTTCGCGCAGATGTCCGGCCGGGTCGCCGCGGTGTCCGAGCGCGCGACGTTCGAGATCATCCGCGAGCGCCTTGGCCCCCGCACGGCCGGCGCGAACCTCGTCGCGTCGTTCCTCATCAACCTCCTCACGCTCACCGCGGAGGTCGGCGGCATCGCGCTCGCGCTGCAGCTCGCGTCGAGCGTCGAGCCGCGGCTGTGGATCCCGGTCGCGGCGCTCGCCGTGTGGCTCGTCATCTGGCGCACGAAGTTCTCGGTCCTGGAGAACGTCACCGGCCTGCTCGGGCTCACGCTCGTCGTGTTCGCCGTCGCGCTGTTCCTGCTCGGCCCGGACTGGTCCGAGCTCGCCGACCAGGCGCTGTCCCCCACCGTGCCGGGCGACGAGGGGCCGGCGTCGTACTGGTACTACGCGATCGCGCTGTTCGGCGCCGCGATGACGCCGTACGAGGTGTTCTTCTTCTCGTCCGGCGCGCGCGAGGAGCGGTGGACCGTCAAGGACGTCGCGCAGTCGCGCGTCAACGTGTTCGTCGGCTTCCCGTTCGGCGGTGTCCTGTCGATCGCGATCGCCGCGTGCGCCGCGGTGGTGTTCCTGCCGCGCTCGATCGAGGTGTCGTCGCTGTCGCAGATCGTGCTGCCCGTCGCGCTCGCGGGCGGCAAGCTCGCGCTCGCCGTCGTCCTCGTCGGGATCGTCGCCGCGACGTTCGGCGCCGCGCTCGAGACGGGCCTGTCGTCGGGCTACACGCTCGCGCAGTACTTCGGGTGGTCGTGGGGCAAGTACCGGCGCCCGGCGCGGGCCGCGCGTTTCCACCTGTCGATGATCATCGCCCTGCTGATCGCCGTCCTCGTGCTCATGACGAGCGTCGACCCCATCCGCGTGACCGAGCTCTCCGTCGTGTTCTCGGCCGTCGCGCTGCCGCTCACGTACCTGCCGATCCTGCTCGTCGCGAACGACCCCGAGTACATGGGGAAGCACGTCAACGGGCGTGCCACGAACGCGCTCGCGCTCGTGTACCTCGTCATCATCCTCGTCGCGTCCCTCGCGGCGATCCCGCTGCTGATCGCCACCGGAGGCGGGTCATGAGCCCACGCGTGCGCCGCTCGGCGCTCCCCCACGACCCGTCCGAGCCGCTCCCGGTGGGCCCGCGCCCCGCCGGACGGGTCCTCGACGCCCGCCTGCACCTGCTCGACCGGCAGACGCTCGACGTCGACGACCTCCAGGTCGCGACCGTCGACGACCTCGAGCTCGCCCCGCCCGCCGGCACGTCCGGCCCGCTCACGGGCGACGTCCCGGTCCACGTCGTCGCGCTCCTGTCCGGACCGGTCCTCGCGACCCGGGTCTTCGGCGGCCGACCGCCCGCGTCCCGGCTGCACCGCATCCTCTGGCGGCACGTCACCGACGTCGGCACGACGGTCCGGCTCGGCGTGCGCGGCGAGGACCTCGACGTCCTGTGGGTCGAGCGGTGGGTCCGCGACCACGTCGTCGGACGCATCCCGGGAGGCCGCCATGATCCTGAGTGACCTGCTCGACACGCCCGTCCGCAGCCCGTCGGGCGACCCGCTCGGCTACGTCGTCGACGTCCGGCTCGTGCTCGACGGCCCGCTCGACGGCGGTCTGCTCGTGCAGCCGCGCGTGCACGGGCTGATCGTCAGCCCGCGCACCGGCTCGTCGTTCCTCGGCTACGAGCGTTCGGACGTCCGCTCGCCGGCGGTCCTCGCCCGCTGGCTGCGGTGGCGGCACCGCGGCACGTTCCTCGTGCACTGGGAGCACGTCGCGACCGCCGACGCCGACGCCGTCGTCCTCGCCGACGGCTACCGCCGCTGGTCCCCCGCCTTCCCGGAGGGCGCGCACCGCCGCTCCTGACGGCTGACCCGCGTTCAGTCCGCGAGGCCCAGGTCGTCGAGCAGCGCGGGGATCCGCGTCCGCAGCGTCTCCCACACGAACTCGTCGTTCACCTTGTCGTCGTGAGGCGCGACGAGGTTGCGCATGCGCTGGACCTTGACCCACTCGACGTCCGGGTGCTCGGCCTTGAACTCTGCCGGGAGCTTCTCGACGACGGTCGCGACCTCGACGATCTGCTCGCGACCCGCAGCGCGCAGGATCTGCCCGTCGATGCCGTCGTCGAGGTAGGCGTCGCGCCCCTTGCCGACGATCGCCGCCACGAGGCGCCCGATCCGAGCGAGGTCGGCCAGCCGGTGCGCGACGCGATCGTCGGCGGGCGCGCGGTCGACGCCGCTCACAGCGGGACGGCCTCGCGACGGGCACGGTCCATGACCGGCCCGGTGCCCCTGCCGGAGATGACGTCGACGTGGACGCCCGTGATCTGCTCCAGCTCGTCGACGAGATCCATGACGTCGATCAGGTCGGTCTCCAGCGGGAACGAGATCATGAGGTCGAGGTCCGAACCTGGGACGTCCTCGCCCCGCGCGACCGAGCCGAAGACCTGCGGGTCCGTCCCCCGGTGCCGGGCGATCGCCGCTTCGACCGCGCTGCGGTGCGTGCGGAGCGCCTCGGAGGGTCGGACGTCCAGCGCCCGCGTGAGCGCTGCCCGGACTGCCGTCGACGGACGACGACGTCCCGTCTCGATCGCGGCGATCGTCGGCTGGTGAACCCCCGACGTCGCGGCCAGGTCCCGCTGGCTCATCCCTCGTCGTTCGCGCCTCTCACGGAGCCGCCCACCGAAGTCGTCCACGGAGACGACGATAACGTGCGCGCTATCACCGGTCGACGCCGGAAACGCTCGGACACGCCTCAGGCGGTCGCCGAGCGGTCAGTCGAGGCCGCGATGCTCGGCCCACCGGGCCGCGGCGCGGTCGGCGGCTGCGGCGACGAGGTCGCGGAGCTCCGGGCGGTCCGGGACACGGAAGGAGACGTACGCGCCGCGACCGCCCGCGACAGGCCGGCCGTACGCCTTGGCGGCGAGCGTGCCGTCCGGGAGCAGGCGCACGTTGAGGGTCTGGAGGCGGAACTCCTCGCCGCGGCGCTCGTCGGTCCACTGCAGGTGCGCGGGGATCGTGACGTTGATGGCGAGGGCGCTGACGACGACGTCGTCGTCCGGTGCGGTCATGCCGCCATCCTCGCGCGCCCGGCTGGGCCGGGGCGTCAGAACAGCGTCGCGTCGGCCGCGACCGGCGGGCGCTCGAGGTCGAGCAGGAACCGCTTGCGCTCGACGCCCGCGGCGAAGCCCGTGAGCGTGCCGTTCGCGCCGATCACGCGGTGGCACGGGACGACGACGGCGATGCGGTTGGCGCCGTTCGCGGCGCCGACGGCCCGGGACGAGGTGCGCGGGTCGTAGCCGATGTCGGCGGCGAGCTCGCCGTAGGACCACGTCTGGCCGTACGGGATGCGGAGCAGCCCCTCCCAGACGCGCACCTGGAACGCCGAGCCCTGGAGCGCGACGTCGAGGTCGAACTCGTGGCGCTCGCCCGCGAGGTACTCGGTGAGCTGCTCGCGGGCGGCGGTGAGGGCGGTGTCGTCGCGGTCGCCGTGCGCACCGGACGCGGTCACGTTGCGCTCGCGCGTCGACGGCAGCAGCAGCCCGGTGAGCACCTCGCCGACGCCGATCAGCGTCACCGGCCCCATGCCGGACTCGACGACCGTGTGCACCGTCGGCCCGTCCGGCCGCTCGACCACCCGCACACCCATGCCGCTCATCCTGCCCGCTCCCTCCGACACCCCGACGCGCGACCGCCGCGCGCCCTCCTGACGGGAAGACGCGCGGCGGCCGCGGCGCGTGAGGTCAGTCCGTCGAGCGGACGATGGTGCGCACCCCGACGACGAGGCCGACCGCGGCTGTGGCGAGCGCCGCGAGCCAGCCCCACCCGACGGCCGTCGCCGACAGGTCGCCCGCGAACAGCGCACGCTCGGCGTCGACGACCCACCGCAGCGGGTTCACGGTCGACGCGGCCCGCATCCACGCCGGGCCCGTCTCGAGCGGCAGGAGCATCCCGGACAGGATGAGGAGCGGGAACAGGACCGTCTGCTGCACGGCCCAGAACATCCACTCCTGCTTGCGGACGGCGATCGCGAGCGCGTACGACAGCGAGCCGATGCCGATGCCGAGGACGGCGAGCATGAGGATCCCGACGACGCCCCCGACGGGGTCGGCGCGGAAGCCGAACGGCAGCATCACGAGGACGACGATCACGGCCTGCGCGGTGAGCGGCACCATCTCCTTGAGGGAGCGGCCGACGAGCTGCGACGAGCGGGACAGCGGGGTGACGAGCATCCGCTCGTGCGCGCCCGTCTGCATCTCGTACTGCAGGTTCGCGCCGGTCGTCGACGTGCCGAACAGGGTCGTCATCACGAGGATCGCGGGCACGAACCACTGCCACACGTCCGCGCCGGACAGCCCCTGCTCCCCGACGGACCCGACGAGCAGCGGGCCGAACAGCCCGAGGAAGACGAGCGGCTGCACAAGGCCGAAGACGACCGAGAACGGCTCGCGGACCACGGGCCGCAGCTCGCGCGTCATGACGAGCCAGACGTCGGAGAACCACGAGCGCCGGGCGGACGGTGCGGTGGTCGGCGTGGTGACGGGCGGGGTGAGCGTGGCGGTGCTCATGCGGCGTCCTTCCGGGTCTGCGGGTCGGTGGCGGTCGGGCCGGCGGCCGGGCCGGCGGCCGGGTCGTCGCCGGTGGCAGCACCCTCGCGACAGGACTCGACGCACTCG
>NZ_JAAXOY010000232.1 GCF_012396155.1 Cellulomonas septica
CTCGTCCACGCCCGGACGCGGCACGTCCTCGACGAGCTCGTAGCCCGAGTAGACGCCCCACGTCGGCGAGCCCGTCGCCGCGAGCACCGCGCGCACCGCGAAGCCACGGCCGCCCGTCGCCTGCAGGAGCCGGCGGTCGACGTCCGGGGGCTCGTCGCCGCCCGCGGCGGCGCCGCCGGGAGGGACGACGGCACGACGCCGTAGCGACCAGGTGACCGGCGTCCTCGGACGTCAGGCGCCGGGGTTGAGCAGCACCTTCGTCCAGCCGTCGTCGCGCGCGTCGAAGTGCGCGTAGGCGTCGGGCGCCTCGTCGAGACCCAGGTGGTGCGAGACCAGGAACGACGGCCGCGCACGCCCGGCGACGATGAGGTCGCGCAGCTGCCGGTTGTACCGGGCGACGGGCGCCTGGCCGGTCCCGATGTGCAGGCCCTTGGTGAACGCGGCCCCGAACTGGAACGGGATGCGGCCCTGCTCCGCGAGCTCGGTGGTGGCGCCCGGGTCCTCCGGCACGTACACGCCGACGACGCCGATCCCGCCCGTCGAGCGGACGACCTCGACGAGGTTGTCGAGGACGAGCTCGGGGTGCTCCTGCCCCGAGGCGTCGTGCGCCTGGTAGCCGACGGCCTCGACGCCGCAGTCGACCCCGCGGCCGAGCGTCGCGTCCATGATCTGCTCGACGGGGCCGCCCGCGGTCAGGTCGACCGCCTGGGCGCCGATCTCCTCGGCGAGCCGCAGCCGGTCGGGCTCCTTGTCGACGACGAACACCCGCGCCGCACCCTGGATCAGCGCCGCGTGCGCCGCCATGAGCCCGACGGGACCTGCGCCGAACACCGCGACGTCGTCGCCGGGCGACACGCCCGCGAGCGCGGTGCCGTGCCAGCCCGTCGGGAAGATGTCGCTGAGCATCGCGAAGTCGTCCTCGTGGTCCCGGCCCTCCGGGAGCTCGAGCAGGTTGACGTCCGCGAACGGGACGCGCAGGTACTCCGCCTGCCCGCCCGGGTACGGCCCCATGTTCGCGTAGCCGTACGCGGCGCCGTCGACGCCCTCCGTCGGGTTGGTCCGCAGGCAGTACGACGTCCACCCGTGCAGGCAGTTGCGGCACGTGCCGCACGCGATGTTGAACGGGACGCTCACGCGGTCGCCGACCTTGATGCGCGTCACCGCGGGGCCGACCTCCTCGACGACGCCCATGTTCTCGTGCCCGAGCACCGTCCCCTCCTCGACGCTCGTCCGGCCCTCGTACATGTGCAGGTCGGAGCCGCAGACGTTGGTCGTGGTCAGCCGGATCACGGCGTCGGTGGGCTGCTCGACGCGGGCGTCGGGGACGTCCCGGACGGTGACCTTGCGGGGTCCTTCGTAGACGACGGCGCGCATGGCGCTCCTTCGGGTCGACGGGCGCCGGGGACGGTGCCCGTGGGCACGGCACGTGGCTGGACCGTCCCGGCCATGCTCACCCGGGCCGGGACGCCCCGCATCTGGCCGGCACGGGCTTCGGACGCGGGTACGACGAGCCCCGACCCACGTCGCCGTCATCCGGACGGGTGACGCCGCACGGATCTGGCCTCGCCCGCATGCCGGGCGCCACTACGTTGTGCGCCGACCACCCCGGACAGCCCGGGCTCGAGCAAGGAGACCGGCATGTCCGACCACGTCGTCCCGTCCGCCCCGCCCGTCCAGCCGCCGGCCGTCGCGCCCGTCGGCAACGTCGGACGCGGCGCCCTCTTCGCGCTCGCGACGATCCCCCTCGGCATCGCCACGTGGGTCGTGATCTGGGGCTTCGGGTTCATCGCGTCGATCGTCGCCGCGGCCGTCGCGTTCGTCGCCGTCAAGCTGTACGTGCTCGGCGCGGGCCGGCTGAGCCGCCCGGGCGCGCTCGTCGTCCTCGCGATCACCGTGGTGACCCTCGCGCTCGCGTTCGTCGGCGGCATCGCGTGGGACGCCGCGGTCGCGGTCGCCGAGGAGGGCGGTGTCGGCACGTGGGACGCCCTCACCGAGCCGGGCTTCTGGTCGTGGTTCTGGCCGGTCCTGCCCGAGGTCCTGCCCGAGTACGGCGGCGACCTCGCGTGGGCGGTCGGCTTCGGCGCCCTCGGGTCGTTCGCGACGCTGCGCGGCGCGTGGACGACCACGGCCCCCGAGACCCCCTCTTCGACGCCGCCGGCCGACGCCCCGACCGCGCCGGGCCCGCAGGCCTGACGCGGGCTCCGCGGCCCCCGGTGCGACGACGCCTCGCCCTGGCGGCCGCCGTGGTCCTCGCCGTCAGCGGGTGCGCGGGGCAGGAGGGCGGTACCGGGGTCGTCGAGGGCGGTCCGGTCGCGTACGTGACGCCGAGCTCCGACGGTGGCGACGCGGCGCTGCTCGAGGGGACGGTGTCCGTCACCGACGTGTGCCTGACGGTCGTCGACGAGCTCGGCCAGCGATGGCTGCCGGTCTTCCAGCGGCCGCGGACGACCTGGGACGGGACGACGCTCACGTACGACGGCACGAGCTACACGGACGGCGGCCACATCCGGCTCGGCGGCGGGAGCGGCAGCACCGACAGCGCCGACTACGTCCCCGACGGCTGCGAGTTCGACCTCGCGTTCTCCGTCGCCCCCTGAACCGACGACCGGTCTGCCGAAGGCCAGCGCGGGCGTGCGGCCGGCGGGTAGCGTCCGGCGTGTGACGATGCACGACGTCGAGCTGGTCGAGCCGGACGACGCGCCCACGGCCGCGTCGGCGTCCGAGCCGTCGCTCCTCGACCGGGTCCGTCGTCGGCCGCGCTGGCTGGCCGCGGGCGCAGCGGTCGTCGTCGGGCTCGTGAGCTTCCAGGTCGTCAGCGACCGGCGGGTGCGGGCGGCGGACGACGCGCGTGCGGCCGCGCTCGCGGACGTCCCGTACGTCCTCGACCCCGTCGACCCGGCGTTCCCCGTGCTCGTGCAGGGCTCGTACTCGTGGGAGGACGGCGGCGTCCCACCGGTCGTGTCCGCCTTCGTCGGCGGCGGAGCGCCCGTGGCCGACGTCCTCGTCACCGGCACCTCCGGCTCGTCCCGGAGCCGGGAGGCGCACCTGGTCGCGATCGACCCGGCGACGGCGGAGGTCGTGTGGGACACGGCGTTCGCCGCGCCCGTCGAGGGCGCGACCGACGCCGGCGGGTGGTGCTGGGCGCCGGAGGTGCCCGATGCCGCGACCGCCCGGTGCGTCGTCCGCTGGCAGCTCCCCACCGCCGACGACAGCGGACTCTGGCAGGACCTCGCCGCCGTGGTGGAGGTCGACGCCTCCGACGGGGACGTCGTGCGACGGACCGACCTGCCCGTGGGGGCGACGCTCGGCACCGGCGCGTGGGGCATGGTGGTCGGGACCCTCGACGGGTCGCGCCTGACGCTGGACGCCTCGCGGTGGGACGGGTCGCACCTGTGGACGCGCACGCTCGAGATGCCGCGCCGCACCGCCGACGACCAGACGTTCCTCAACCTCATGGTCGTCGAGGAGCGCCTGCTGGTGTCCGACTCCATGGGCGGTGCCGGGTGGGTCCTGTCGACGACCGACGGGACGCTGCTCCGGACGCTCGACGACGGGACGGGGTCGGGGATGACGCGCCTGCTGAGCACCGGTGCCGTCGTCGTCGACGACCCGGAGCTGGCGAGCGACGAGCCCCGCGGCGACGTCCCGGCGATGCTCGTGCGGCCCGACGGGTCCGAGGTGCCCTTCGACGGCGACCACGTCGAGTGGGTCGGCCTCGACGACGGGACGCTCGGCGACGCGCTGCTCACGGGCACTGCGGCCGCGCCCGGCTACGCGCGTACCCGTGGCGGCACGGCCGTGCCCTCCGCCGAGGCGGACGGGTCCGTCGCGCGGCTCCGGGGACCGGACGGCACCGTCCGCTGGGAGGTGCCGGGCCTCGACGTGCTGGTCGCGATCGCCGTCGACGGCCTGGTCGTCGCCCGGACGTCGGACGAGGTCGCGGCGGTGGACGCCCGCACGGGCCGGGTTCGGTGGCGCGTGGCGACGTCGGGTGACGGAAGCTCGATCAACGGCCTTCTCACGGACGGGCGCGTGATCCTGGTGGCCGACGGGACGCAGCTGGACGCCCTGTCCTACCGCGGCGAACGTCTCTGGTCGGTGCACGTGCGGGACGCGGGCGACGAGCACGTCGTCGCGCCGGGTCCGGCCCCGACCCCGGCGCCCACGGGCGCCGAGGGGCTCACCGGCGACCAGGTCCAGTGGATCGCCTCGCCGAGCGGCCGGCTCGCCCTCGGCGTCATGACGGGCGACGGTGACCGGCAGGAGTACCTCGTCTTCGGGCGATGACAGGGACGACCGGTCGCCTGATCGAGCCCTTCACCTCGACCGCACCGGTGCCGATGCATCGGGTGTGAACCGTGTCCTGCTCCGTCCTGCCCGTGTGGTCGTCGCCCTGCTGCTCGCCGTCGTGGGCGGTGCGGGCCTGACAGCGTGCGGAGGCGACGACAGCAGCGCGACGGTCGTCGGCGCCGTCGACGGTGGCACGTTCACGGCGGAGCGTGGCGGGGACGAGGTCCGTGTGCGTCTCGCCGGCGTCGTCGCACCCGAGGGCGGCGAGTGCCTCGCCGACGAGTCGGCGGATGCGCTGGACGAGCTGCTCGCCGAGGACACGCAGGTCCGGCTGGAGGTCGAGGCGGCCGCCGACGGCGGCGACGAGCTCGTCGCACGCGTCTTCGTCGACGACGAGGAGGTCGCAGCCGAGCTCGTCGGTCGGGGACTCGCGCGCGTCGCCCCCGAGGTCGCGGACGAGGAGTACCGGACGTCGCTGCTCGACGCGCTCGAGCGGGCGCGTGCAGAGGGACGCGGCGCTTTCGACGAGTCCGTGGCGTGCACGCTCCCGGCGCAGCTCGCGGCGTTCGAGGCGGCGGGCGAGGACGCCGTGGCGGCGGCCGCCGGCATCGGGGTCGGGGTCGGGGTCGACGCGGTCGACACCCACGGGCGCACCCT
>NZ_JAAXOY010000233.1 GCF_012396155.1 Cellulomonas septica
GTCGGGCCCACCTGGTAGCGGATCTCGACGGTCGCGTGGTCGGTGAACTGCGCCTGCGTCGACCCGACGAACGGCGCGACGAGCGCGGCCGCCGCGAACGCGAGCACCACGGCCAGGCGCACCCACGACCCGCGGTCCGCCGCGAGGAACGGGTGGCGGCCGGCGGGCACGTGCGCCTCAGTCGAGGAGGAGGTCATCGAACCTCCTCGCGTCGGCCTGGGCGCTCGCGGCCGCGGCCCGGCGCTCGCGTCGGCCGTCGGTGACGGCCAGGATCTCGAGCGTCGCGAGCGACAGCAGGGGCGGCACGAGCATCACGGCACGGCCGGTCGCGGACGTCGACCACTGCAGCACCCAGCCCCACCCGCGGTGCACGTCGAGCACGACGCCGCGGACGCGCGTGATGGGGATCGCGTTCGGGTCGGCCTCGGCGTTCGCGTCGCCCTTGGTGAACACGTACGGCTTGGTGACGGGTGCGCCGTCGGCGCCGATCTTCGGGACGCGCTCGCCCGTCGCGGGGTCGTCGACGAGCTCGGGCAGGTGCCGCAGCGCGACGATCCGGTGCGTGACGAGCTGCTGCGACCCGACGGGCCAGAACGAGACGACCTGGCCGACCTTGAGGTCCGACTCGCGCGTGATCGCCTGCAGGACCACGGCGTCGCCGGCCTCGAACTTCGGCGCCATCGACCCGGACGTGACGATGAGCAGCCGCTCGTCGTTGACCTGGTACCACAGCGGCACCAGCAGCGACGCGGCGTACGCGGCCCCGCACACCGCGACGACGGTCCAGAGCGCGGCGGACAGCACGCGGCGCCAGACCGGGCGCGGGGCGCGCGCGGTCCTGGTGCGTGCGGGCACGCTCGGCATCCGTCGGTCGACGGCGGGCGCACCGGGGGTGCGCCTGCGGAACCTCATCGCACGGGACCTCAGGAGGAGGACGTGCCGTTGTTCGCGACCTGCTCGGCCTGCATGCGCAGGGAGAGCGCGAGCGCCGTGTCCTGGTAGCTGTTGTCGGCGCCGATCGGCAGGTGGACGCGCACGCACAGCGTCTCGTCCGTGCCGGCGCCGAGGTCGCGGTCGTCGGTGTCCGGGCCGGTCGCGGCGCTGCCGACGATCGCGGTGAAGTCCGTCGCGAGGGGGGTGGCCGCGCCGTCGACCGCGCCGAGCTGTGCGGCACCCGCGACGCCGGCCGCGTCGCACTGCGCCGTCTCGAAGATCGCGAGCTGCACGACGTTCCCGAGCGACTGCGGCGTGGCGCCGTCGGCCAGCGTCGGCGCGGGGGCGGGGCCGGTCGCGAGCGTCTCGGCGCGGTACTCGATCGCGTACCGCAGCTGCAGCGAGCCGTCGTTGCTCACGGTCACGGGCGTGTAGACGGTGTCGCCGGGCGCCATGCCGCCGGGCGGCAGCGCGAACGACGTCGCGCCGACCGCGAGGTCTACGGTGCCGGTCGAGATCTCGGCGCTCGTCGAGTCGGTGTCGCTGAACAGCGCCGACGTCGTGAGCGACGTCGCACCGACGACCGCGAGCCCGACGATGCCGACCGTGGTCCACATCCGGCGACGTCGCGGCCTGTCCCGCTGCGGCGGGGCGGGGTCGATCATCTCCTGGAGCAGGTCGTCCATCATCGGGGGCACTCCTCGGGCATCGTGCGCAGGCAGGTACGGGCCGGACGAATCACCATCGGCAAACGGGTGGCGCGGGTTGAGGCATCCGGGTGAGATTCACTCGTTCGAGTGACGAGTGGTCTGCGCCGTCCGGGGGCGACGCCGCCCGCCCGGACGTGAACCCGCAGGTCGCGTGGACTCGTCGGCCCCGCGACGCGGTGTGGGGACGAGCGTGCCGAACGTGAGATCCGCCGGCGGGACGGCGCGCGAGTACAGGAAGCCCTGGGCCTGGTCGACGCCGAGCCGCGCGAGGATCTCGGCGGTGTGCTCGTCCTCGACCCCCTCCGCGACGACGCGCAGCCCGAACGAGTGCGCGAGGTCGACCATCGCGCGGACCACGACCTCCGAGCCCTCGCGGCCCCCGGCCTGGAGGTCCGCGACGAACAGCCGGTCGATCTTCAGCTCGTCGACCGGGAGGTCGCGCAGCTGCGAGATCGACGTGTTGCCGATGCCGAAGTCGTCGATCGCGACCCGCACCCCGAGCTCGCCGAGGCGCTCGAGCACCGGCACGACGCGCGACCGGTCGGCCACGAGCGCGGTCTCGGTGATCTCGACCTCGAGCAGCTCGGCGGGCACCGCGTGCTCCTCGAGCAGCCGCTCGATGAGGTCGACCACGTCGGTCGACGCGACGTCGTGCGCCGACAGGTTGACCGCGACCGGCGTGCTGCGGCCGTCCTGCGACCACTGCGCGAGCTGGCGGACGCACGCCGTGAGCGCGTACCGCGTGACGTCGTGGATCAGCCCCGACTGCTCGGCGAGCGGGATGAACGCCGCGGGCGCCAGCAGGCCGCGCGTCTCGTGCCGCCAGCGCATGAGCGCCTCGAGGCCCACGGTGCGGCCCGTCGTGAGGTCGACCTTCGGCTGGTAGTGCATCTCGAGCTCGTGCGAGTCGGGGCTCGCCGCGTCGAGCGCGCGGTGCAGGTCGCCCAGCAGGACCAGGCGCGCGGGGGAGGAGTCGTCCTCGTCGAGGGAGTAGACGGCGACGCCGGTGCGGCGGTGCTTCGCCGCGTACATCGCGACGTCCGCCGTCCGCATGAGGGACGACGCGTCGCTCGCGTGCTCCGGCAGGCACGCCACGCCGACCGACGTCTCGACGTGCAGCGCGAGGTCGCCGAGCGGGAACGGCGTCGCGAACAGCCCGCGCACGCGCCGTGCGAGCCGCTCGGCGTTCTCCACCGACCGCACGTCGGGCAGCAGGACCGCGAACTCGTCGCCCCCGAGCCGCGCGACGACGTCGTTCTCGCGCAGCGCGCCGCGCAGCCGTTCCGCGACCTGCTCGAGCAGCTCGTCGCCCCGGTCGTGGCCGAGGGAGTCGTTGATGTCCTTGAAGTGGTCGATGTCGAGCATCATCAGCCCGACGCGCGTCCCGTCCTGCTGCGCCTCGGCGATCGTCCGGCGCATGCGGTCCGCGAGCATGCGCCGGTTCGGCAGGCCCGTGAGCGAGTCGAGCAGCGCGAGCCGGGCGTTCTCGAGCGCGGTCGCCTGCAGGCGGCGCGACGTCGTGAGCACCGTGCGGAACAGCAGCACCCACAGCAGCACGAGCCCGACGGCGACGACGATGCCGACCGTGCGGACCGCGTCGCCGACCGCGTCGGCCGAGCCGGTGTGGTCGAGCATGACCTCCGCGGCCCCGACGACCTCGCCCGCGTCCGTCGCCTGGTCGTCCGCGGTGAGCGTGTCGCCCGCGGTGACGGGCACGTACACGTCGAGCACGTCGGTCTGCGTGCCGCTCGCCTCGCCCTCGTCGCCGCGCACGTCGGTCACGACCTTCGCGTCCGGCTCGCCGGTGCGCATCGTCGCGTCGAGCCGGTCGCCGTCGGGGAAGCCGCTCGTCGTGCGGTCGGCGGTCGAGAAGATGAGGGTCCCGTCCTGCGCCCACAGCCGGACCTCGACGACGCTGTCCGCGAACCCGGCGACGGCCGCGCGCACCGCGGCGTCCTGCTCGGGGGTCAGCGCGGTGGCCATGACGAACGAGTCGGTCGGCACCTGCCCGGTCGCGTACGACTGCACCGACTCCGCGGACGCCATCCCGTCCCGCGTGGACTGCCGCTCCATGACGTTCGCCGACACGACGACGAGCGCGAGCCCGAGGACCGTCATGGCGACGACGCTCACGACCGCGAAGTAGCGCGTCAACGACCACGGTCGACGGGTACGGGGCACGCGGACCTCACGGGCGGGAAGGACGACCGGGGGCGAGTCGGTCGGGTTCGGCGGCTTTCGGTCAGCGCGGGAGGAGCGTGCGCTACGGGGCACCGTAGACCGAAGTGCCGAGGAACTGCGAGACGCGCTGGTCAGCGACCCGTCCGGCGCGTCGGGAACCGGTGGCGGCCCCCCCGTGTTGCACCGGTCGGGCGCCGCACCGCGCGGTTCCCACGAGGAGGACGAGATGGGCTACGAGGTCGAGAAGACCGACGAGCAGTGGGCCGCCGAGCTCGCGCCGCAGGAGTTCGCGGTGCTGCGCCGGGCGGGCACCGAGCGCGCGTGGACGGGCGAGCTGCTCGACGAGAAGCGGGTCGGCGTGTACCGCTGTCGCGCGTGCGGCAACGAGCTGTTCCGGTCCGAGACGAAGTTCGACTCGCACTGCGGGTGGCCGAGCTTCTTCTCGCCGCTCGCCGAGGACCGCGTCGAGCTGCTCGTCGACCGCAGCCTCGGCATGGTGCGGACCGAGGTCCGCTGCGCGCGCTGCGGGTCGCACCTGGGGCACGTCTTCGACGACGCGCCCCAGACCCCCACGGGTGACCGCTACTGCATGAACTCGGTGAGCCTGACGTTCGAGCAGCAGGCCTGACCACCCGGCACGAAGCCCCCGTCGCGGGACGATCGGGGATCACCCCGACGGGGGCCGTCCGGATGGTCGACACGCCTGAAGTCCGGGCCCGTTCCTGCCGATAATGCTGACGTGGACGAGCTGCTGACGGTGAGACGGTGGCGCCGTTACGGCGCCGACCGTCTTTTCGTCACGCAGGAGACCGGCGCACCCGTCGGCTCCGTCGACCTCCAGTCCGGCGAGGTCGTCGTCGAGCACCCCGCGCTCGAGGACGGCGTCCGCAAGGCCGCGCAGGCCTGGCTCCGCGCCGACCTGCGCACCGACACCGGAGCGCTCGTGCTGCCCGTGCCGGCCAGTGCGACCGACGCCCTCGACCGTGTCCGCGCGCTCAAGGCCGAGCCCGGCCTGGACCTGTGGCTGGTCGGCGGCGGCACCCTCGCGCACGCGCTGCTCCCGGAGATCGACCGCCTCGTCCTCAAGCAGA
>NZ_JAAXOY010000234.1 GCF_012396155.1 Cellulomonas septica
GCCCCGCGCATCCGCCTCCCGTGGCTGTTCGGCCGCACGGCGGGAGTGCTCGCCGCGCTCGCGACCCTCACGTCGCTCGTCCTCGTCGCGGCCGTCCCGCGCGTGCGCCCCGACGCGCTCGACCTCTTCTTCCTGGCCAGCCCCGCGCAGAGCATCGCCGCGGTCGTCGTCGTGACGTACGTGCTCGCGGGCGTGCACGAGCTCGCGCACGTCCTCGCGGCGGCCGCGCTCGGCGTCCCGGCGCGGCTGCGCGTGACGCGCCGGACGTACTTCCTCACGTTCGAGACGAACCTGACGGGCCTGTGGGCGCTGCCGCCGCGTCGCCGCGTCGGGCCGCTGCTGGCCGGGATGGGCTTCGACGCGTTCGTGCTGTGCACGGCGCTGGCCCTGCGCACCGCGGGCGTCGGCCCGGACGCGTTCCTCGCGGCGGTCGTGATGATCGAGCTCACGGCGATCGTCGTGCAGCTGTTCGTCTTCCTGCGGTCCGACGTCTACGCGGTGATGACGGCGCTGCTCGGCTGCACGTCGCTCGACCGCACGACGCGCCTGCTGCTGCGTCGGTCGGTCCGCCGGCTGACCCCGGAGCAGGCCGCGGCGCTCGCGGCCGCACCCGTGCGGGACCTCGCCGTCGCGCGCTGGTACCGCTGGGTGCACGTGACGGGGTACGCGCTCGCGGCGGCGTCCTTCGTCGCGGTGTTCCTGCCGTCGACGTGGTTCATGCTGCGCTGGGTCGTCGAGTCGGTGGTCGTGCACGGGCCGTCGACGTGGGCGTTCTGGGAGGCGCTGCTGCTGGGCGTCGTCGTGCTGTCGCCGCGTGCCGTCACGGGCGTGGTCGCGCTGCGCGACCTGCGGGCCCGTCGCACGCGAGCCGTCACTCCGGCTCGGGCGCGTCCTGCTCGTCGGCGTGCGCGACGTGCCGCAGCTGCGACCAGATGAGGACGACGAACACGGCCGACCCGACGAACGCGAACCAGAAGGGCGCCGTCACGCCGTAGTGCTGCGCGAGCGCGCCGCCCACCCCGGCGCCGACGACGAGCCCGCCGAAGACGCCGACCAGGTTGACGCTCGCGACGCGCCCCTGCAGCGCGGTCGGCACGGCCCGCTGCCGGATCGTCACGGACGTCGTGCCCCAGACGAACGCGTGCGCGCCGAACACGAAGAACACGACCATCGCGAACCAGGCGGTCGTCGTGAGCGCGAGCGCGAGGTGCGTGAGCGTCTCGATGATCAGGCCGATGCGCATGAGGTTCGCGAGGCTGACCCGCGCGGTCAGCCAGCCGTAGGAGAACGTGCCGACGAGCCCGCCGACGGCCTGCACGGTCGTCACCAGCCCGAACCCGATCGCGCCGAGCCCGAGCCGCTGCTGCGCGTACAGGACGAGCACGGCCCACGCGGCCCCGAACGTCACGTTGAAGATGAGGATCGTCAGGACGAGCGTGCGCACGGCCGCGTGGTGCAGGACCCAGCGCACACCCTCGGCGATGTCGTGCCGGATGTGCGTCGCCTTGCGCTCCGTGTGCACGGGCGCGACGCGCAGGCGGGACACCATGACCGCGCCGGCGGCGACGAGCAGCGCGTCCGCGGCGAACGGGACGGCCTGCCCGGCCGCGAACAGCGCGGCGCCGAGCGGCGGCCCGACGAGCTGGTTGACGGTGACGAACCCGGCCTGGATGCGGGAGTTCGCGAGGGCCAGGTCGTCGCGCCGGACCAGCATGGGGACCAGCGTCGACGACGCGTTGTCGGCGAACGTCTCCGCAGTGCCGAGCAGGAACATCGCGACCAGGACGAGCACGATCGGGGCGGCGTCGACGGCGACGGCCGTGGCGAGCAGCGCGAGGGCGACGGCCCGGACCGAGTCCACCGCGACGACGAGGCGACGGCGGTCCAGCCGGTCGGTCAGGGCGCCCGCCCAGAGGCCGAACAGCAGGGGCGGCAGCCACTGGAGGAGCGCGGCGAGCGCCACGAGGAACGCGTCGTCCGTCCGTGAGGCGACGAGCAGCGGGCCCGCCGCGAGGACGATGCCGTCGCCGAGGTTCGTCGTCCACGACGAGGCGAGCAGCCACCGGAACCCGGTGCCGAGCCTGTGCGGGACGACGGACTCGACGATCCGCGACGACACGCCGAGCACGGTAGCCCGGCGTGCCGTCACGCTCCCAACCGATACGCGGACCGCAGACGCGGCCCGGAGGAGTCGACGGGTCAGCCGACGACGGCCGGCTGCGGGCCCGCCGGCCGGGTGGCCGACGTCCGCACGCCG
The DNA here is from genome assembly GCF_012396155.1 of Cellulomonas septica. Taxonomy (GTDB): domain Bacteria; phylum Actinomycetota; class Actinomycetes; order Actinomycetales; family Cellulomonadaceae; genus Cellulomonas; species Cellulomonas septica. Next base: position 2,258 of record NZ_JAAXOY010000234.1, read on the forward strand.
ACGACCAGCAGGTAGAGCATCAGCCCGATCTCGGCGACCGTCGCCGGCAGGACGAGCAGCATCTCCACGGCCTCGGGCAGGTCGGGCACGGCGCCCACGACGACGGCCGACACGAGCCACGAGACCGAGCCCGCGGCGACGACGGGCGCGGCGACCCGCGGGAACATGCCGGACCGCGCGATCAACAGGGCCGCCGGTGCCATCCAGAGGCAGAAGAACACCCCCGCGAACGTGTACGCGTCGGCCTGCATGCGCAGGAGCAGCAGCGCCAGCCCGTCGGCGTCGCCGACCGCGGTGTGCACGGCCGGGTCGGTGACGACGAGCACCGCGCCGGCGTGGAACGTGAGCATCACGAGGGTCATGAGCGCGGACAGCCACGTGCCGAGCACGAGCGTCGCGGCGGCGCGTGCGTGGACGTGGTGCAGCAGCCGGTGCAGCACGACGCCGAAGAGGGCGAACGCGGTGGCGGCCAGCAGGTCGGCGGCGATCGCGACCCGCATCTGCGTGGCGTGGTCGGCGATCGCCACGGCGGTGGCGCCCGCGTCGTCCCGGTCGAGCACCTGGGCGCGCGCGACGAGGTGGGCCCAGCCGCCGAGGACGGCGACGGCGAGGTAGAGCAGACCCGCGAGGCGGGCGGTGCGCTGGGGCGACATGGCGGTCTCCTTCGGGCGTGCTCGTCCCGCACCCCGGCCCGGGGTCGGCGTCGGGGCGCTGAGGGTGAGCGGGGTCGGTCCACGGCGGCGGGCGCGTGGTCCGGGTGGGTGGTGCCGCGGTCGCGGCGGTGGTCGTGGCGCGGCGCGGGGTGCGCGCCGGTGCGAGGGCTGCCGGTGGCCGGTCAGCCGTCCGCGTCGTCGGGGTACTGGAACACCTCGTCGAGCGGGACCCCGAGCTCCCGCGCGATCTGGAAGGCCATCTCGAGCGTCGGCGAGTACCGGCCCTGCTCGATGGCGATGACGGTCTGACGCGTGACGCCGATCCGGCGGGCGAGCTCGGCCTGCGTCATCTCGTCGCGGGCGAACCGCAGCGCGCGGATGCGGTTGGTGACGCGCGTGCTACCCAACGAAGGCTCCGCGGTAGGCCCGGAGCTGGGCGACGGCACCCCACGTGGTGCCGATCGCGCCGAGGAGGAACAGCGTGCTGCCGATCCAGAACCAGTCGACCTCGAGCATCGCGAGCGCGAGGACGGCGACCGCGCCGACGGCGGTCCCGACGAGCGCGATGCGGTCGCCGTAGCGCTCGATCTGGGTGTCCCGGACGTCCTGCGACGTGTCGTGGTCGCGCGTGACCGTCGCCAGCACGATCGCGCCGACGATGCCCCCGACCAGCGTGAAGCCCATCGCCCACAGCATCGGCCCGGCCCAGGCGACGTCGGCGACGGGCTCGCGCAGCGCGCGCGGTACGACGACGGCGAGGTAGCCGATCGTGCCGAGCGGCACGGTGACGGCGGTCGTCCACGCGGTGCGCTCGCCGTAGGTCAGCGGGGCGTGGTCGTCGTCGGAGGCCATGGCGTCTCCCGGGTGGAGGGGTCGACTGCGGACACCATGAATGTAAGCCAGACGCGACATCATGTCTAGTATTCTTTACATCACCCCGGGTCGCGCAGGCCGCCCGCGGCGATGTCGTCAGCGGAGCGCGGCGAGGAGCTCCGGGTCGTCCATGCCCGGCACCGCGTACCCCGTGGCGTCGTCCCAGGGGACCTGCTCGCGGTCGAGCCGCACCGACCACCACGCGTCGGGCACCGCGCGACGCAGCTCGGTCAGCGTCGCGCACCAGTGGAGCAGGGCCGTGAGCGCGTGCAGCGGGTGCACGGGCAGCTCAGTCCGCCCGCGCAGCACGACGGCCTCCGGCAGGTCGGTGTCGGGCGCGAGGCGCGGGGCGCCGTCAGGGGCGTCCGCGTTCCCCTGCTCGACGAGGCGGGCGACCCGTGACTGCTCCTCGGGGTCGAGGGGCGTCGGGCGCTCGGCGATGTACTGGAGGGTGACGGCCACGGCCGCACAACCTACTGCCTGGTACCGCCCGGTTGTGACGGTTCGCCCGCAATCCTCCGGTTCGTCGCCGGACCGTGACCCGGGACCGGCGCGGGCGGGCCGACGACCTGCCTGGACAGGCGTCCGGGTGTGACCAAGATGGCCCTTTCGGCCCAGGCCGCGAGCGTCCACATGATGGGACGATGGAGGGGCCGGCGACCCCGGCGACCCCGATCCCCGGGCGTCAGCGAGACGCCCGCCGCGCACTCACGAGGAGCGTCCCGATGGCCACCGACACCCTGCCCGGACCCGTCACCGCCCGCCACGACGAGCCGATCGGCCGGCGCGTCGCCGCGCTCGTCGACACCGTCCGCTGGGCGCCCGCCCCGCGCTTCGAGGGCACCCCGGCGAACCGGTGGCGCTTCGTCGCGTACCTCGGCGGCAGCATGCTCGCGTGGACCGTCGTCGGCCTCGCCGTCACCGCCGGCCTGGGCCGCGTGCTCGGCCTCTCCTGAGGCCCGTTGCTCCAGTCGGGCGAATCGGACGCCGAACCCTCAAGTCGGGCATATCGGCGCCGATAGCGTGCGCGCCGTGTCCGTCGCCGTCGCCACCGTCCCGCTCGCCGTCGTCCCCGACGCGCGCGTCCTCGTCCCCGACGCGCGGCCGGCACCGGTTGCG
>NZ_JAAXOY010000235.1 GCF_012396155.1 Cellulomonas septica
CCCTCGTGGCGCGGACCGCCGGCTGCCCGACGCGCGCCGCCTGCCCGACGCGGGAGCGCGCGCGGCACGCAGCGCGCTCCCAGGCGGCACCCAGGAACCAGGACCAGACTGGGAGGATGACCGGTGCGCCCGCCCAGCCCGAGGCCCGCCTGCTCGTCGTCGACGACGAGCCGAACATCCGCGAGCTCCTCGCGACGTCGCTGCGGTTCGCGGGCTTCGAGGTGCACGCCGCCGCCGACGGCGGAGCCGCGCTCCGGCTGGCCCGGGACGTCGAGCCCGACCTCGTCGTCCTCGACGTCATGCTCCCCGACATGGACGGGTTCACCGTGACCCGCCGGCTGCGCGAGAAGGGCCAGCACGTCCCCGTGCTGTTCCTCACCGCGCGCGACGACACCGCCGACAAGGTGCAGGGCCTCACGGTCGGCGGCGACGACTACGTCACCAAGCCGTTCTCCCTCGAGGAGGTCGTCGCGCGCATCCGCGCGATCCTGCGCCGCACGTCACCGGGCATCGAGCTGTCGTCGAGCGTGCTGCGGTACTCCGACCTCGAGCTCGACGAGGACAGCCACGAGGTCGTGCGCGCCGGGCACCCCGTCGAGCTGTCCCCCACCGAGTTCAAGCTCCTGCGCTACCTCATGCTCAACCCCGGCCGCGTGCTGTCGAAGTCGCAGATCCTCGACCACGTCTGGCAGTACGACTGGGGCGGCGACGCGAACATCGTCGAGTCGTACATCTCCTACCTGCGGCGCAAGGTCGACCAGCTCACCGACGCCGACGGCAACCGGCTGCCGCCGCTCATCCACACCAAGCGGGGCGTCGGCTACCTGCTGCGCGAGTCGACGTGACCGCGTCCCCGTCGTCCGCGTCGTCCCTTCCGCCCGGCCCTCCGGTCACCGACCCGGCGCCCGCGGCGGTCCCCGGTCCGACGGCCTCGTCCTCCGCGCCTCCCGTGCCGATCGGGGACGAGCCCGACACGCCCGGCCCCGCACGCCCGACGCCGCGCGCGCGCTGGGACGCCGTTCCCCTCGTCCACCGGCTCGTCGGCATCATCACCGTCCTCGTGGGGCTCGGCCTCGTGCTCGCGGGCGTGGTGAGCGCGACGCTGCTCGGCGGGACGATGGTCGGGCAGGTCGACGAGAAGCTCGAGTCGGAGGGCCTGAGCCTCGCGCAGCAGCAGCTCGACTCCCTCACGCCGTTCGGCAGCAGCCTCGCGCCCAGCGACTACTACGTGCGCGTGCAGGTCGGCGGGTTCGAGAACGTCAGCCCGCCGTCGCGGTCCGCGCGGCTGCGCTACGGCGTGCCCGTCGTGCCCGACCTCACCGCGGCGCAGGCGACCGCACGTCGCGGCGAGCCGTTCACCGTCCGGTCGACCACGGACGACTCGCGCTGGCGGGCGGTGGCGTACCCGTTGACCGTCGAGGGCGCGTCCGGCTCCGTGGTCGTCGCGCTGCCCCTCGGCGACGTGCAGAGCACCGTGAAGCGGATGGTCCTCGTGCTGGTCGTCAGCGGCGTGGGGATCGTCCTGCTCGGTGCCCTCGCCGGCGCGTGGGCCGTCCGTCGCTCGCTCCGGCCGCTGCGCGAGATCGAGTCGACCGCCGCCGCGATCGCCGCGGGCGACCTGTCCCGCCGCGTCCCGCCCGCGCCCGAGCAGACCGAGGTCGGGCGGCTGTCCGTCGCGCTCAACGGCATGCTCACGCAGATCGAGCAGGCGTTCGCCGCGCGCACCGCGTCCGAGGCCCGCATGCGCCGGTTCGTCGCCGACGCGTCGCACGAGCTGCGCACACCCCTCGCCGCGATCCGCGGGTACGGGGAGCTGTACCGGATGGGCGCCCTGCGGGAGCCCGCGCAGGTCGACGACACCATGCGGCGCATCGAGGACTCCGCGACCCGGATGGGCGGGCTCGTCGACGACCTCCTCGCGCTCGCGCGCCTCGACGAGAACCGGCCCCTGCGGCGCGAGCCTGTCGACCTCACCGTGCTCGCCGCCGACGCGGTCAGCGACCTGCACGCCCTCGACCCCTCGCGCACCGCGCGGCTCGTGCCGCTCGTCGCCGGGGCACCGTCCGGACCGCACCTCGTCCTCGGCGAGGAGCCGCGGCTGCGGCAGGTCGTCGCGAACCTCGTCGGGAACGTCGTGCAGCACACCCCGGCGGGCACGCCCGTCGAGCTGGCCGTCGGCACCGCACCCGACGGGCAGGCCGTCCTCGAGGTGCGCGACCACGGGCCCGGCATCGACCCCGAGCACGCCGCGCGGGTGTTCGAGCGGTTCTACCGGGTCGACGCGTCCCGCGGGCGGGACTCCGGCGGCGCCGGGCTCGGCATGGCGATCGTCGCCGCGATCGTGACCGCGCACGGCGGCACGGTGGGCCTCGCGGAGACGGACGGAGGCGGCACCACGGTGCGCGTCGTGCTCCCCGCGGCGCCCGCGGAGGATCCCGAACCGGGCCCCCCGGTGCCGTCGGGAGGCTCTACTATGGCGCGTCCTGACCATCGGCGTGAGGCTTGATCCATGGGCGTCCATGACGCACCCCAGTGGCTGTTGTCCGCGTTCCAGCGCAGCGCACAGGGGGCCGGAGCGACAGCGACGACGGAGGAGATCCGTGACGTCGGGCAGTCGCTCGTCGACAGGTGGTCCGCACCCGGCCGCGACTTCCACAACCTCAAGCACCTGGTCGACGTGCTCGTCCGCGTCGACGAGCTCGTCGAGGAGACCCACGAGCCCGACCTTGTGCGGCTCGCCGCCTGGTACCACGGGGCGATCTTCGACTCCGCCGAGCGCAAGGCGTACGCCAACCGCGGCGGCGAGGACGAGATCGCGAGCGCCCGGCTCGCCGTCGACGAGCTGACCCGCCTCGGCGTCCCGGAGCGCGCGACCCGGCGCGTGCACGACCTCGTCGTCGCCCTGGTCCGGCACTCCCCCGACCCGGCCGACTTCGACTGCGCCGTGCTGTGCGACGCGGACCTCGCGATGCTCGCCGCCGAGCCGCAGCGCTACAAGTCGTACCTGCACGACGTGCGCGCTGAGTACTCGCACCTGCCCGTCGAGGCGTACGTCCGCGCGCGGCTCAAGATCCTCGACAAGCTGCTGCGACGCCCCTCGCTGTTCTCGAGCCCGCTCGGTGCCGCGTGGGAGGAGCCCGCGCGGCAGAACATCTCCGCCGAGAAGCAGCGGCTGGAGAAGGAGCTCGCGAAGATCGACGCCGAGGCGCTCGCGGCGCAGCACGCCGAGTCCGCGGCGCTCGAGGCGTCCGACGGCGCGGCCGCCCAGGCCGCCGTGCGCGCGTCCAGCGGCGACCGGTAGGTCACCGACCGACGACGACATGCGCGGGCGGCCTCGGACCCCGGCCTGCGGAGCACCGGCTCGCCGCCTGGTGCGTTCGTCGCGCGCTCGTCCGCCCGCTGTCGGCTCGCCTGCTCATGCGGTCGCCGTCGAGCCGTCCACAGCCCGGGTTCTCTGACCTCCGTGCACCGCGTCGCGGCTCGACCGTCCGACGACCGACGCCCGCTCCCTAGCGTCGTGCCGCACGAGGTCTCGCCAGGAGGGCGGGCCCGTCGGAGTCGGGAGGTCCGCATGAGCAGGTACGAGGTCGACAGCGCGCACGTCGCACAGGCCGCCGCGGGGGTGCAGGCACGGGCCGCGTCGATCCGCAGCGAGGTCGCCGCGATGCACCGGCAGCTCGCCGACCTGCAGGGCACGTGGCGGGGCTCCGCCGCGACGGCGTTCGCGGGCGTGGTCGCGAACTGGTCCTCGACGGAGGCGAGGCTCGAGCAGGCGCTCGACCAGATCAGCGCCGCGATGCACAGCGCCGCGCAGACGTACGCCGACGCGGAGGCCCAGGCGTCGCGCCTCTTCACGGCCTGACGGTCGCCGGTCGCTGACGGTGGCCGGCCGCCGGGCGGTGCGACCGGCGGGGGCGGCCCGGCGGTGCGGTCGACGACGCGGTGGCACGACGGGGCACCTAGGCTCGGTCGTGTGACCGTGCTCGTCGACCCGCCGCTGTGGCCCCGGCACGGCACGACGTGGGCGCACCTCGTCAGCGACTCCTCGCTCGACGAGCTGCACGCCTTCGCCGCCCGCGCCGGTCTCCCGCGTCGCGCCTTCGACCTCGACCACTACGACGTCCCCGACGAGCGGATCACCGAGCTGGTCGCGCTGGGTGCGCAACAGGTCAGCGCGGGCGACCTGATCCGGCGCCTGCGCGCGTCCGGCCTGCGCATCCCCGCCCGCGACCGCGGCGGGTCCCGGCACTGAGGACCCGCTCGTCACGCTCCGGCGCGGAGCGCGGCGACCCAGCCGCCCGCCCACGTGATGTCGGAGCCGGTCAGCCCGGCCTCCGCCGTGCAGCCGAATCCGACGACCCAGGACCCGTCGGCCAGCTCGACCTGGCCGAGGTTCATCGGACCGGGCAGGGCGGCGAGCAGGCGACCCAGGGCGGCCGGTGCGACCCGCCACACCTCGCCGGTGATCGGCGCACCGTGGCCCGGGCCGACGCGCACGAGGCCGGGCTTGCGCGGCGTGGTGTCGAGCGCGACGAGGCGGTAGGCGTCGGACGTGCGGACGGTGGCGACGAACCGTGCGCCGAGATCCTCGAGCTCGCCGTTGAGCGGCTGACCGCGCAGGTGCGCGCCGACGACGAGAACGTCGACGCCGGTCGAGACGACCAGCGGTGCGGCCGGGACGGTCGCCTGTCGCCCAGCGGACGCCGGACCTGCGGCGGCCTGCGGCGGCGTGACGGTCGACGGCTCGACGGCGGACGGCTCGGCGGCGGACGGGTCAGCGGCAGCCGGATCAGCGGCAAACGGGTCAGCGGCAAACGGGTCAGCGGCAGCCGGATCAGCGGCAGCCGGATCAGCGGCAGCCGGATCGGCGGCGAGCGGCGGCGTCGCGGCC
>NZ_JAAXOY010000236.1 GCF_012396155.1 Cellulomonas septica
CCGAGGTCGCGGCGCAGGCTCTCGCCCAGGTCGCCGCCGCGCTGCGCGCGCTCGGCGGCCCGACGGGTCCGGGCGCATGATCCTCGTCGAGTCCCACGAGGGCGACGACCACCTCGCCCCCGTCCGCACGGAGCTCGAGCGCCGCGGCCACGACGTCGTGGTGCTCGACTCCGGGCGGTACCCGCTCGCGACCGCCGTCACCGTCGCGTACGACGACGGCGACGCACCGGCGCTCGCGGTCACGGTCGACGGCAAGGAGCACGACCTCACCGACTGCCGTGCCGCGTGGTGGCGCCGGCCCCTGCCGTACACGCTCGACCCGTCCGTGACCGACCCGGCCGCGCAGGTGTTCGCGCTCACCGAGAGCGACGAGGGCCTGCGCGGGCTGCGCGCGCTCCTGCCGGCCGTCTGGGTCAACGACCCCGACGCGGACACCCGTGCCTCGCACAAGGCGTACCAGCTGCGCGAGGCGCGCCGGGCCGGACTCGTCACGCCGCGCACGCTCATGACCAACGACCCCGACCGGGCGCGGGCGTTCGTCGCCGCGCACGGGCCCGGGCGCACCGTCTACAAGTCGTTCCTCGCCCAGGTGACGGCATGGCGCGAGACCCGCGTCCTGCGGCCCGACGAGGTCGACCTGCTCGACGCCGTGCGGCACGCGCCCGTGATCTTCCAGGAGTACGTGCCCGGCGACGTCGACCTGCGCGTCACCGTCGTCGGGGACACCGTGCACGCGGCCGCGATCCACTCGGCACGCACCGCGTACGCGCTCGACTTCCGGCTCGAGCTCGACACCGTCCCCATGGAGCCGTACGCGCTGCCCGCACCCGTGCACGACGCCGTCGTGCGCCTCATGCGCCGGCTGGGGCTCGTCTACGGGGCCATCGACCTGCGCGTGCGGCCCGACGGCGAGCACGTGTTCTTCGAGGTCAACCCGTCCGGGCAGTGGCTGTTCGTGGAGGAGCGCACGGGACTGCCGCTCACCCGCACGTTCGTCGACGTGCTCGCCGGGCTCGACCGGGACCCCGCCGACGGGTGCGTCACCTGCGAGCAGAACCGCCCGGTCCGCGCACCGGGCTGACCGGGACCGTACCGCGGCCCGACCCGCGCGCGTCCCGGTCGCCGCCCGTCACCCGGACGGGCGGCGACCGGACGAGGACGGCGTCACCCGGATGCCAGTCATGCCCCGTGACCTGCGCGCCGATGTCTAGGAGGTGCTGGGTCCCGTACCGGTGTGGGTCACCGTGCTGCAGCTGCTCGTCGCCGGTCTCGTGGCGGGCTTCTGCGTGCTGCACTGGCTCTGGCGACGCGGCGACGCCCGGCACCCCGGCGCGGCGTGGTCGCTCATGTGGTCCGCCGACGTCGCGCTGCTCCTGCTCGTCGGCGGCCTGTTCCCCCTCGTCCCCGAGGGCCTGCCCCGCGACGCCGTCGAGGTCACGCACGGCCTGCTCGTCGCCGGCTTCCTGCTGATCGCCCTGCCCGCCGCCCAGGCCATCGGGCACGGTGCGTCCGTGCGGTGGTGGGTCATCGCCGCGACCGTCCTGCTCGTCGCCCGCACCGCGTCGTGGTTCGTGCCCGCCCCCGAGGCGGCGCTCGTCGACGTGGGCTGCCTGCTCGCCGCCGTGCTCGTCGTCATCGTCTACGTGCTGGTCGCGTTCGGCCGCACGCCCATGGGGTCGCTCGGCACGCTGCTCGTCATCGCGGGCGTCGAGTCCGTCGCGATCCTCCTCGCGGGCGTCCTGCTGCCCGACGAGGCGCTCAGCGCGATCCTCGCCGCGCTCTGGGCGGTCCCGCTCGCCGTCGGGCTCGAGGTCCTCGCGCTGCGCCGCCTGGTCGGCGCGCAGGACACCGCCGCCCGCCAGCACCGCATGCGGGACGCCGTCGCGAGCCTCTCGAACGCCGCGTGGTTCGCCCGCGACCCCGAGCGGCTGCTGCTCACGGCCCGCGACGCCGCGCGCGCCGTCCTCGCCGACGACACCATCGAGGGCTCGCTGCGGCCGATCGCCCGCGGCCGGTTCGTCGCCGAGCTGTTCCCCGCCGAGGGCACCGACCTCGACCCGCACGCCCGCAGCTTCCTCGTCGACCTCGCGCAGATCGTCGCGGCCGCCGGCGAGCGGTACCACCTCAACGACCGGCTCCACGCGACCGCGTTCTCCGACCCGCTCACCACGCTGCCCAACCGGCGCGCCGTCGAGCAGCACCTCGTCGACGTGCTCGACCGCGCGAACGTCGAACGGACACGTGTCGCCGTCGTCTACTGCGACGTCGACGGCTTCAAGCGCGTCAACGACGAGCTCGGCCACGCCCGGGGGGACGCCCTGCTCGCCCGCGTCGCCGACCACCTCCGCACGGTCGTCACGGGCGAGGATGTCCTCGTCGGACGGCTCGGCGGCGACGAGTTCGTCGCGATCGTCGCGCGCGCGCCCGAGGACGCGGCGCTCGTCGCGCTCGCCCGCTCGCTGCGCGAGGGCTTCGAGGACCGGTCGCACGGCGGCCGCCCCACGCGCCTCACCGTCGGGGTCGCGACCTGGGTGCCCGGCGACGTCGTCGACCCCGACGCGCTCGTCCGGCACGCCGACACCGCCATGCTCGAGGCGAAGCGCTCGCGCAGCGGGTTCCGCGTCTTCGACCGCGCGCTGCGCCGTCGCGTCGAGGCCGAGCGGCTGCAGCGCGTCGCGCTCGAGGAGGCCGTCGCGCTCGGGCAGTTCACCGCGCACTTCCAGCCCGTCGTCGACACCACCACGCTCGAGGTCCTCCAGGTCGAGGCGCTCGCCCGGTGGAACCACCACGGCCACCTCGTGCTGCCCGCGGACTGGCTCGACCTCGCCGAGGAGTCCGGGCTCATCGTCCCGATCGGCCTGGCCGTGCTGCGCGAGAGCCGGCGCGCGCTCGACCGCTTCCAGATGCCCGTCGCCGTCAACGTGGCGTCCCGCCAGCTCACCGAGCCCGACGCGCTCGAGCAGTTCGAGACCGCCTGGGGCGACTCCTACTGGGAGCACCTCACGCTCGAGATCACCGAGAGCGCGCTCGTGCAGACCGTGCAGGCCGTCCCCGTGCTGTCCGAGCTGCGGGCCCGCGGCGCGCGCGTCGCCGTCGACGACTTCGGCACCGGCTACAGCTCGATCTCCCGCCTCGGGCGCCTGCCCGTCGACGTGCTCAAGATCGACCGCTCGTTCATCCGCGAGCTCGGCACGGAGCGCGGGCGCGGCGCCGTCCGCGCGATCCTCGCGCTCGCCGAGAACCACGGGCTCGACGTGGTCGCCGAGGGGGTCGAGACCGCCGCGCAGCTCACGACGCTCGTCGACCTCGGGGTGCGACGCGTGCAGGGCAACTTCCTCGGACGCGCGACCCCGTCGCTGCCCGTCCGTGGCCCGCGTCCCGTCACCGAGGCGATCCCGGTCGTGACGCCCGCGCACACGCTCCACAGCGTGCCGACGGCCCGCGTCGGTCGGTAGACGCGGGCCGTCGGGCGGTCCTCCGGGGCGGCTCGGCTCAGGCGAGCAGCGTCGGCTTCAGGTCGACGATGCGGCCCAGCAGGCCGTTGACGAACGCCGGCGAGTCGTCGGTCGACAGCGACCGGGCCAGCTCCACGGCCTCGTCCACGGCGACCGCGTCGGGCACGTCGTCGTTGAAGAGCACCTCCCACGTGCCGAGCCGCAGCAGCGCACGGTCGACCGCGGGCATCCGCTCGATCGTCCACCCGTGCGCGTGGGTCGCGAGCAGCTCGTCGATCCGCTCGCGGTGGGCGACGACCCCTTCGACGAGCTCGACCGAGTACTGCGGCAGCGCCGCCTCGGTGCCCGGCTCGGCGATGCGCTGCGCGAGCAGCGTCACCGGGTCGAGCCCGCGCTGGTCGGCCTCGAAGAGGACGTCGAGGGCCCGCTTGCGGGCCTTGGTGCGTGCTCCCACGTCAGTCGTTCACGCGGCCCAGGTAGCTGCCGTCGCGGGTGTCGACCTTGACCTTGGTGTTCGCCTCGAGGAACAGCGGCACCTGGATCTCGTAGCCCGTCTCGAGCGTCGCGGGCTTGGTGCCCGCCGACGAGCGGTCGCCCTGCAGGCCCGGCTCGGTGTACGTGACCTCGAGGACGACCGACGGCGGGAGCTCGACGTACAGCGGCACGCCCTCGTTCGTCGCGATCAGCGCGCTCTGGTTCTCGAGCAGGAAGTTCGCGGCGTCGCCGACCGTGGCCGCCGAGACGTGCATCTGGTCGTAGGTGTCCGTGTCCATGAACACGAACTCGTCGCCGTCCTTGTACAGGTACTGGTAGTCGCGCTTGTCGACGTTCGCCGTCTCGACCTTCAGGCCGGCGTTGAACGTCTTGTCGACGACCTTGCCCGAGAGGACGTTCTTCAGCTTGGTGCGGACGAACGCGCCGCCCTTGCCGGGCTTGACGTGCTGGAACTCGACGACGGTCCACAGCTGCCCGTCGATCCGCAGCACGGTGCCGTTCTTGAGGTCGTTCGTGGTCGCCACAGTCGTCGCTTCCTGTCGTGGGTTCGGGAGGATTCGCGGCGCCGCCGGGACGCGCCCACCGGCCGGCGCGGGTGCGCCTGGGCTGTCACGTGGCCCGGGCAGGCCGCAGACCGCCGACCATCCTACCGTGCGCGCACGTCCCGGCCCGTCGCGGCGGCCCATCGCCCGTCGGGACGCGTCAGAGCGTGAGGGACCATGCGGCCACGAACCCGACCGCGGCGGACCACAGGAGCGAGGCGAACGTGCCGATGACGAACCGCTCCGACGCCCCCGGGTTCTCGCGCAGCTCCGGGTAGCGGCCGAGGCCCTTCACCGCGACGACGACGGCGATGCCCCCCGCCTCGCCGACCAGGAAGCAGCCCGTCACCGCGAGGCGCTCGAGGATGCCGACCCACGTGCCGCCGCGCAGCAC
>NZ_JAAXOY010000237.1 GCF_012396155.1 Cellulomonas septica
CCACGACGAGCGCGCCGACGGCCGCGCCTCGCGCGCGCCTGCCCCGACCGGCGATGGACCACTGGACCGACCTGCGCATCTACGACCTCCGCGTCGTGCCGCGTGCCCGCGTGCACCCCGGTCCTGACCGGGTACGGGCGACGCCCGGCTGCACGGTAGCGGAGCGCCCCGACACGGCGGGCGCGTTCGGCGGCGTCGACGTCGGGACGTCCTGGCGAGGTCGTGAGTCGCGCCTCGCGACCTCCACGCGGGCTCACGACCTCGACCAGGTGGACGCCTGGCGGACCGGGCGGTCGGGGAGGACGGGAGGGTCAGTCCTCCGCGCGCTTCGCGGCCTCCGCGCGGCGGTCCGTCTCGCGCGCGCGCAGGCGGCGCTCCTCGCGGCGGACCTCCTCGAACGTCGCGCGCTCGCGGACCAGCCACTCCGGCGGGTCGGCGATCAGGGCGTCGATCTGCTCGGTCGTGAGCGGGTCGGTGATGCCGCCGCGCGCGAGGCCGCTGATGGACACGCGGAGGCGGCCGGCGACGACGGTGCGCGGGTGAGGCCCGTCGCGGCGCAGGTCGACCAGCCACTGCGGGGGGTTGCGCTGGAGCTCGGCGAGCTCGTCGCGCGTCACCGGGCCGGCCTGGAACTCGGGCGGCGTCGCGGGGAGGTAGACGTCGAGCTTGGCGGCCGCGGTCGACGGCTTCATCTCCTGCGGCTTCTTGGGGCTCACGCGCCCACCCTAACGACCGCCCGCACCGACGACCGCGTCCCGGACGCCCGTGGGGCCCCGCCGCACGTCGCGACAGGGCCCCACGGGTCAGGGTCTCGGCCCGGCTCAGGCGCTCGGGTCGACGGGTGCCGCGTGCCAGACGCGGTCGAGGTAGTCGCGCATCGACCGGTCGGACGAGAAGAACCCGGCACGGGCGACGTTGATGATCGCCGACCGCGTCCAGGCCTCCGGGTCGGCGTACGCGGCGTCGACGCGGGCCTGCGCGTCGGCGTACGCCTGGAAGTCCGCCAGCACGAGGAAGCGGTCCTCGTGCAGCAGGTTCGACACGACGGGCTCGAACACGCTGCGGTCGCCGTCCGAGAACGCGCCCGACGCGATGAGGTCGAGCGCGTGGCGGAGCTGCGGGTTCGTCTCGTAGTACGACGTCGGGTGGTAGCCCCGCTCGACGACGTCGGCGACCTCGGGCTCGGTGAGGCCGAACAGGAAGAAGTTCTCGTCGCCGACGAGCTCGCGGATCTCGACGTTCGCGCCGTCGTCCGTCCCGATCGTCAGGGCGCCGTTGAGCATGAACTTCATGTTCCCGGTGCCGGACGCCTCCTTGCCGGCGAGCGAGATCTGCTCGGACAGGTCGGCGGCGGGGATGAGCGTCTCCGCGAGGGTGACGTTGTAGTTCGCGGGGAACGCGATCGTGAGCCGCCCCTTGACCGCCGGGTCCGCGTTGACCGTGCGACCCACCGCGTTGATGAGGCCGATGATCTGCTTGGCCATCCGGTAGCCAGGGGCGGCCTTGGCGCCGAACGCGAACGTCCGCGGCGTGACGTCGGCCGGGTCGAGCGCACCCGACGTGATCTGCTCGTAGAGCGACACGACGTGCAGCAGCTTGAGCGTCTGCCGCTTGTACTCGTGCAGCCGCTTCACCATGACGTCGAACATCGTCTCGGGGTCGAGGACGATGCCGTCACGCTCGGCGAGCAGGTCGACGAGCCGGCGCTTGTTCGCGGCCTTGATCTCGCGGAACCGCCGGCGGAACTCGGCGTCCTCGGCCAGCGGCTCGAGCGCGCGCAGCTCGTCGAGGTCCGTCACCCAGCTCTCGGAGCCCAGGACCTCGGTGACCAGCCCGGACAGGCCCGGGTTGGACAGCCGCAGGAACCGGCGCGGCGTGATGCCGTTGGTGACGTTGGTGAACTTGCCGGGGTAGTACTCGGCGAAGTCGTGCAGCACCTTGTCGCGCAGCAGCTGCGAGTGCAGCGCCGCGACGCCGTTGACCTTGACGGCCGCGACGGTCGCGAGGTGCGCCATGCGGATCCCGCGCTCGGGGAACTCCGCGATGATCGACATGCGCCGCGCCCGCAGCTCGTCGTCGGGGTACGCGGCGCGCAGCCCGGCGAGGAACTCCTCGTTGATGCGGTAGATGATCTCGAGGTGGCGCGGCAGGAGCCGGCCGAGCAGCTCGACGGACCAGACCTCGAGCGCCTCGGGCAGCAGCGTGTGGCACGTGTACGAGAAGACCTGCCGCACGACGCTCCACGCGGCGTCCCACGACCACTTCTTCTCGTCGACCAGGATCCGCATGAGCTCGGGGATCGCGATGACGGGGTGCGTGTCGTTGAGCTGGAAGTGGATGCGGTCGGGCAGGTTCGTCAGGTCGAAGTCCTTGGGCAGGACCTGGTCGACGAAGTCCTTGAGCGAGCAGGCGACGAAGAAGTACTGCTGCTGGAGCCGCAGCTCCTTGCCCTGCGGGGTCGAGTCCTCCGGGTAGAGGACTTTCGAGATGTTCTCGGCGAACGTCTGCGCGCGGACGGCCTGCGCGTAGTCGCCCGAGTTGAAGATCTCCAGGTCGAACGCGCGCGTGGCCCGCGCGGACCACAGGCGCAGGGTGTTGACGCGGTTGTTGCCGTACCCGGGGACCATGTAGTTGTACGGGACGCCGAGCACGCTCCAGCCCGGGACCCAGCGCTTGCGGGTGGTGCCGTCGTCGTCCTCGTAGTCCTCGACGGTCCCGCCGAAGCTCACGTTGACGGCCATCTCGGGGTGCGGGAACTCCCACGGGGACCCGAGCGTGAGCCACGAGTCGGGCTTCTCGACCTGCCAGCCGTCGACGAACGTCTGGCGGAAGATGCCGTACTCGTAGCGGATCCCGTAGCCGATCGACGGGACGTTCATGGTGGCGAGCGAGTCGATGAAGCACGCGGCCAGACGGCCGAGGCCGCCGTTGCCGAGACCGGGCTCGACCTCGGCCTGGCGCAGCGTGTCGAGGCTGATGCCGAGGCCCGCGAGCCCCTCCTCGACGATGTCGGTGAGGTCGGCGGCGAGCAGGGCGTTGTCGAGCTGGCGCCCCAGCAGGAACTCGGCGGACAGGTAGGCGACGGACTTGGCCTGGAGCTCGGACTGCCGGCGCAGGGTCTCCAGCCAGCGGACCATGAGGTAGTGGCGGACGGTGCGGGCCAGCGCGAGGTACTGGTCGTTGACGGACGCCCGGGAGAGGTCGACTCCCTGCCCGAAGTTGAGCTCGCGCAGGTACTCCCGCACGAAGCCCTCGACAGTGCGCTCACGCGTCGCGACGGGTTCGGTGTTCGCTGTCACCTCACTCACGGTAGCGGCGCTCCTCCCAGAAGGTCACCGTTGCGGTGACGGTGCAGGTCGTGGCACTCTGCGCGGCCCGCCGGACGGTCGTCCGGGACGGGTCCGCGCGTGCGTGGCAGAGGGTGGTGGGCGTGCGGGAGGCCGGCACCCCCTGGTCGGGTGCCGGCCTCCCGGTGGTCCTCACCGCGGCGGGGTCACCGCCGTGCTGGCGGGTTCGCCGTGCGGTGTCAGACCGCGGCCACCACGGGCCGCTCGACCGTCGAGGTTCCGGCGACGACGGTGCCGAGCGAGCGGATAGCCCAGCCCACGAGCCCGAAGGTGACGCCGACGCCCATGACGAGGAGCGCGACGCCGAAGGCGACGACCGAGGTGAACAGCGACGCCCGCAGGAACGAGCCGTTCATCACCGTGGCGCGGACCGGGTCCTCACGGTCCAGCTCGGCGTAGGTCTTGCCGCCCGAGGCCTCGAGCGCGTGGTGGTTGATGATCGCGGCCTGCGAGTACGCCTCCCAGGGCGTGTCGACGACCTGGTTCGCGAACATGTCCGCGTCCTCCGAGACCGTGATGTTCTCGGCGCGCAGGTTGCTCGACACGGCGCCCCACGTGACGGCGCCGGCGACGAGGAAGACGCCGCCGAGGATCATGACGATCAGGCCGATCAGGCGGGCCGGCGACTTGGTGGTGACGGTGCTGGTGCTCATGGTTCGTGACCTTTCGGTACCCCCGGAGTGCGGATCTCCCCAGATCCGGTGAGCCGATCGGGCTCACAAGACGATCGTTGCGTTCACATCTGCTTCACGTACGGGACCCAAGTCCCACGTTTCTCACGGTGTCGTCGCAGGTCATCCGCCCTTTTTCGGGCAGGCGCACGGAGGAGGGCGCGCGGGGACCGGGGGTCGGACGCGCCCTCCTCCTCGCCGGAGCGCGTCCCCACGCACCGGCGTCGTGCCCCCTGCTGCCCCGACCGGCCGCACCTGCCGGTTTGCCCGGGGCCATGCCCGCAATCCCACTCCCCCCGCGGGGCCGCCGCGCAGGACTTAGGTCACTGCGGACCTGCGCGTTCACCGGTTCGGGGGGTCAGACGAGCTCCACCGACGGGCGCAGACGGGCCGGGGTCCAGCGCTCGCGCCGGCGCGCGGCCAGGCACGTGAGGGCGAACGCGACCGCCGCGGTGCCGAGGAGCAGCCCGACGTCGACCCACACGTACGGCGTGAGCGGGCCGCCCGCGACCGAGCGGCGCACCGCGTCGTTGGTCCAGCTCATCGGCAGGTAGGGGTGCACGGCCTGGAAGAACGTGCCGAACGTCTGGATCGGGTACGCGCCCTCGCCCGCCGCGACCTGCAGGACCAGCAGGACCACCCCGACGAACTCGCCGACGAGCCCGAACGCGGCCTTGAGCAGCTGCATCAGCGCGACGAAGCACACCGCCGACGCGGCGAGCACCCCGAGCAGCACCCACGGCGCGTCCGGGGCGACGCCGACCAGCAGGAGCGCGCCGAGCAGCAGCCCCGCCTGCAGCAGCACCACG
>NZ_JAAXOY010000238.1 GCF_012396155.1 Cellulomonas septica
GGGGCGCGCGGGCACGTCGACGACGTCCTCGGTGCGCGGGACGAGCGCGACGATCCGCGGGATCAGGTCGTGCGCGACGCGGGCGAGCGCCTCGTGCACCGACGCGGTGCCGGTCGGCTTCGTGACGTAGTCGGTCGCCCCCGCGGCGAGCGCGTCGAGCGTCGCCGTCGCGCCGCGCTCGGTGAGCGTCGAGAACATGATGATCGGCATGCGGTCGCCCCGCGCACGCAGCGCCGCGACCGTCTCGATGCCGTCCATCTCCGGCATCTCGACGTCCATCGTCACGAGGTCGGGCTGGAGCTGCTCGACCTTCGCGAGCGCGAGCCGGCCGTTCGCCGCGATGCCGACGACCTCGATGCGCCGGTCCTGCCCGAGCACGTCGCTCACGATGCGCCGCACGACGACCGAGTCGTCGACGACGAGCACCCGGATCCGGCTCACGCGGCGCCACCGAGCTGCGCCTCGACGCTCGTCGCGACGTCCGCCTCGTACGGGACGACGACCACGCCGCGCAGGCGGGCCTGCTGGAGGACGTCGTCGAGCGTGCCCTCGGCCACCGCGACCGCGACGACGGCGTCGGCGCCGCCGTCGACGAGCAGGCGGACCTGCGCGACCTGCGTCGCCGAGTCGGGCGCGTAGTGCACGCGCACGCCGTACCCGAGCTGGGCGAGGCGCTGGACCAGCACGTCGCCCTCGACGGCCCAGCCGGTCGCCGGCAGCGTCACGCCGACCAGGCGCGTCGACTGCCACCGGGCGAGCGCGTCGCCGCTGACCTCGCCGCCACCTGTCTGGTGGGCGAACGCGGCCGCCACGGCGAGCGCCATGACGGACGCCGCCCATGCCTTGCGTCGCGACATCCCTGTCTCCTTCGTGCCGGCGGGCCGTCCCTGGCCCGGCGGTGGTGCACCTTCGGTCAGAAGGTGAACATCGACACCCGCTCGCGCAGGTCGGCGGACATGCGGGCGAGCTCGGTGACGGACCCGCCCATCTGGCTGAGCACCTCCGAGCTCGTGGCGGCGGACGTGGCGACACCGGTGATGTTCGCGGCGATCTCGCCGGATCCGGTGGCGGCCTCGGCCACGCCGCGGGACATCTCGTTGGTCGTCGCGGTCTGCTCCTCGACGGCCGACGCGATGGTCAGCTGGTAGTCGTTGATCGACGCGATGATCGAGCCGATCTCCCCGATCGCGGCGACGGCACCCGTGGTGTCGGCCTGGATGGCCTCGACGCGGCGCGCGATGTCCTCGGTCGCCTTCGCCGTCTCCGACGCGAGCTCCTTGACCTCGCCCGCGACGACCGCGAAACCCTTGCCGGCCTCCCCGGCACGCGCGGCCTCGATGGTCGCGTTGAGCGCGAGCAGGTTCGTCTGCTCGGCGATCGACGTGATGAGCTTGACGACCTTGCCGATCTCCTGGCTCGACGAGCCGAGGCGCGACACCGAGTCGTTCGCGCTCGCCGCGGCGCCCGTGGCGGCCTGGGCCACCTTGGTCGCCTCGGTCGCGTTCTGCGCGATCTCCCGGATCGACGCGCCCATCTGCTCGGCACCGGCGGCGACGGCCTGCACGTTGCGCGACACCTGCGCGGCCGCGGCGGCGACGACGCCCGCCTGCGCGCTGGTCTCGTCCGACCCGGCGGCGACCTGGCTCGACGACGCGGAGAGCTGCTCGGCCGCGACGGCGACCTCGTCGGCCGTGTGCTTGACCTCGGTGAGCGTCTCGCGGACGCCGGCCTGCGCACGGCCGAGGGCCTCGCGCATCTGCCCCATCTCGTCGCGCGACGTGCCCGGCACGGTCCGCGTGAAGTCGCCGACGGCCATGCCGTTGAGCGCGCGACACATGTCCCACACGCTCTTGCGGATGCCGGACGCCGTCTTGAAGCCGAGGAACATCGAGATCGCGAGGCCCGCGAACAGGCTGATGCCGAGGATGTAGCCGGCCATGTCGACGCGGTCCTGCGCGGCCTCCGCGGTCGCGGTGACCTCCGCCGCCATCGTCTTCTCGACCTCGTCGAACTTCAGCACGAAGTCGTCGATCGCGGGCTGGCTCACGGTGTCGGAGATCGACGAGTACGCGTCGGCGTCGTCCGCGAGCGCAGCGGGGACGACCTGCTCGTCCCGCAGCACGACCCACTTCTGGTACGACTCGACGAAGCCCGGCCAGGCCGCGTTGCCGTCGGCGCCGCTCGACTGCGCGAACGCCTCGATGGCCTCGGCCATGTCCATGTCGTTGCGCCGCTGCAGCTCGACCCAGCCCTTGCGGATCACCGGGTTCTTCACCGCGGCGATCTGGGCGACGATGAGCCGCGCGTTGTGCTGGCCGTCGTCGACCGAGCGCGACAGCGCGGCCACCTCGGTGGCGACGACGTCGACGTCCCGCAGGTCCTGGGCGGCACGCTGGAGGGCGACGTAGGCGAAGGCGCCCGAGCCGAGGGCGACGAACGCCACGAGACCGAGCAGCAGCATCATCTTCGTCTGGATGCCCAGGTTGCCCAGGCTCATGCGCCGGCGCGGGCCGCCGTCGCGGGAGGTCTTGCTCATCGGTGCTCCTTGTCAGGGCGTCGTCGCCGTCGTCCGTCAAGATCGGCCACGGCAGCGGTGCTGTGAGGGGTCGGGGCGACATCCCCCCGCACGGCTCAGGCCGCGGAGGCCGCCTCGTCGACGTCGAGGACGAGCAGCAGGCGGTCCTCGAGCGTGCACGCGGACCGGATGAGCGGCCGCAGGTCGGGGTCGAGCGTCTCCGGGGGCACGCCGACGTCGTCGACGGGCACGTCCAGCACGTCCCCGATCTCGTCGACGAGCAGGCTCACCGGCTCGCCGTCGACCTGGACGACGACCATCATCGGCTCGGCGTCCTGCGCGAGCGCCGGCAGGCCGAGCCGCGGCCGCAGGTCGACCGTGACGACGACCTGACCGCGCAGGTTGACGACGCCCGCGATCCCGGGCGGCGCGAGCGGGACCCGCGTGCGGGCGTGCGCGCGCAGCGCCTCCTGGACGCGGAGCACGTCGACGCCGTACAGGTCGTCGCCGATCGTGAACGTCACGTAGCGGTTCACGCGGCACCCTCCAGCAGGTCGTCGGACTCGAAGTCGTGGTCGGCGGCGAGCAGCGCGGCCGGCAGGTCGAGCAGCTCGGTGACGCGGCCGTGCACGACGGTCGAGCCGATCAGGCCGGCGGCGTCGATGTCGGAGTGCTCGGCGTGGTCCTCGACGATGTCGACGATGTCCTCGACGACCAGCGCGGCGCTGCGCGACCCGCGCTCGTACACCACGAGCAGCAGCTCGTCGCGGTCCTCGGGCGTCGCACCGACCAGGCTGTCGACGCGCGCGAGCGGCAGGATCGAGCCGCGGTACTGCACGACCTCGCGGTCGCCGACCGTCTCGACCTCGTCGGAGCGCACGTGCTCGAGGCGCGCGACGCCCGCGAGCGGCATCGCGACGAGCCGGCCCTCGCCGATGCGCGCGACGAGCAGCTGCTCGGTCTCGTGCGTCTCCTCGACGACCGTCGACGCGTGCCCGACCGACGCGTGCTCGTGCTCGCGCGGCATCGCCTCACGGGCGATCGACTGCATGTCGAGGATGAGCGCGACGCGCCCGTCCCCGAGCACCGTCGTGCCCGCGTACGTGCTCACCGACTTGAGCTGCGCCGCGAGCGGCGTCACGACGATCTCCTCGGTCGCGAGCACGCGGTCGACGAGCAGGCCGAAGCGGTTGTCGTCCGCCTGCACCACGACGATCACCCCGGGCCGCGACCCGGCGGGCTCGCCGTCGGACAGGCCGAGCACGTCGTGCAGCGGCACGAGCGGCAGGAGCTCGCCGCGCAGCCGGTAGACGGGTGCCTCGTGCACGTGCTCGACGGCCTGCTCGGCCCGCTCGTCGAGCGCGACGAGCTCGAGCACGTGGACCTGCGGGACCGCGTACACGTCGCCGTCGCACTCGACGGACAGCGACGGCATGATCGCGAGCGTCAGCGGGATCCGCAGGCGCCAGGACGTGCCGACGCCGACGGTGGACTCGACGTCGACCGTCCCGCCCACCGCCTCGATGCGCGTGCGCACGACGTCCATGCCGACACCACGGCCGGACACGTTCGTGACGGCCGCGGCCGTCGAGAAGCCCGGCAGGAACAGCAGCCCGAGCATCTCCGCCTGCCCGAGCGACGCGACCTGCTCGGGCGTGCGCAGCCCCTTGCGGACCGCCGACTCGGCGACCTTCTGCGGGTCGATGCCGCGCCCGTCGTCGCGGACCTCGACGACGACCTGCCCGCCCGCGTGGAACGCGCGCAGCTCGAGCGTGCCGTGCGACGGCTTGCCCGCGGCGACGCGCTCGTCGGGCGGCTCGATGCCGTGGTCGACCGCGTTGCGCACGAGGTGCGTCAGCGGGTCCTTGACGGCCTCCAGCAGGCTGCGGTCGAGCTCGGTGTCCCCGCCCACGAGCTCGAGGCGCACCTCGCGCCCGCACGTCGCGGCGAGGTCGCGCACGACGCGCGGCATCTTCGCCCAGACGTTCTCGATGGGCTGCATGCGCGTGCGCATGACGCCGTCCTGCAGCTCGGACGCGATGAGGTTGAGCTGCTGCGCCGACCGCGTGAGGTCGACGTCCTGCGACTCGGCCGCGAGGCGCGTGAGCCGGTTGCGGACCAGCACGAGCTCGCCGACCTGCCGCATGAGCCGGTCCAGCAGCTCGACGTCGATGCGCACCGACGACTCGCTCGCGCCGCGCAGCGTGCCGACCTCCTCGAGCGGCGCGGCCGCGGGGGCCATCGTCGGGGTGTACTCGTGCCCGCTCGACAGGTCGGCGAGCGCCGCGGTGGCGAGCGCCTGCACGGCGGCCGCCTCGAGGGCCTCGTCGGCGGCACGCTGGGCGGCCGGGTCGAG
>NZ_JAAXOY010000239.1 GCF_012396155.1 Cellulomonas septica
GACGCCGCGGACCGGGTCGCCGCGCTCGTCGAGCGCCACCTGCCGGGAGGGGACGCGTGACCGCGACCGTGGCGGACCTCGGGCGCGTGCACCTCGTCGGCGTCGGTGGCGCGGGCATGTCCGCGATCGCCGCGCTGCTCGCCGCACGCGGCCTGCACGTGAGCGGCTCCGACGCCGCCGACGGCCCCGCGATCCGCGCCGCCGGTGCCCGGCCGGTCGTCGCCCGGCACTCGCTCGCCGACCTCGACGCGTACAAGGCCGGGCTCGACGCCGCGCTCGCCTCCGTCGCGTCGACGGTGCCGTCCTGGTACGTCGACGTCGCGACCAACTCGGTCGTCGTCAACGCCACCGCGGGCGCGGTCGCGCAGGCGCGTGACCTCGTCGCCGCCGCGGGCGTCCCCGCCGACGCGGTGAAGGTCGTCGAGACGGCCGAGGCGCCGCGCACGTTCATCGACGTGATCGGCGGCAACGCGTACTACATCGGCGGGTCCTCGCGCTGCTCGGTCGGCTTCGCCGTCACCGGCGGATTCGTCACCGCCGGGCACTGCGGCCGCACGGGCGCGACCACCACGAGCCCGTCCGGCACGTTCGCCGGGTCGAGCTTCCCGGGCAACGACTACGCGTGGGTGCGCGTCGCGTCGGGGAACACGCCGATCGGCGCCGTCAACAACTACAGCGGCGGCACCGTCGCCGTCGCGGGCTCCACGCAGGCGACCGTCGGCTCGTCGGTCTGCCGCTCCGGCTCCACGACGGGCTGGCGCTGCGGCACCATCCAGGCGTTCAACGCCACGGTCAACTACGCGCAGGGCAGCGTGTCCGGCCTCATCCGCACCAACGTGTGCGCCGAGCCCGGCGACTCCGGCGGCTCGCTCGTCGCGGGCAACCAGGCGCAGGGCATGACGTCCGGCGGGTCCGGCAACTGCTCGTCCGGCGGGACGACATACTTCCAGCCCGTCAACGAGGCGCTGTCCGCCTACGGCCTCACGCTCGTCACGTCGGGTGGCGGCCAGAACCCGCCCCCCGCCGGCTGCACCAACCTCGCGCGCACCTACACGGGCTCGCTCAGCACCGGGCGGTCCGCGATCCAGCCGACCGGCAGCTACGTGACCGTCTCGTCGAGCGGCACCATCCGGCTCTGCCTCGACGGCCCGACCGGCAGCGACTTCGACCTGTACCTGCAGAAGTGGAACGGCTCGGCGTGGGCCTCGGTCGCGTCGGCCACCTCGTCGAGCGCCGACGAGTCGATCACCTACAACGGGACGGCCGGCCAGTACCGGTACGGCGTCTACGCCTACGCGGGCTCCGGCTCGTACACCCTCGGCGCCACGACGCCGTAGGGCTCCGACCCCCTCGGCGCGCGACGACCGAGGGATGTATGACGACGGGCCCGCACCGCAGGGGGGTGCGGGCCCGTCGTCCCGTCCGGACGGTCAGGCGCGGGCGCAGGCCCGGCCGTTGAGCTTCAGGTCCGCGGGCGGCGGGTTGCTGCCCGTGTGCGTGGCGTTGAAGCCGATCTGGACGCTGCCGCCCACGGGGATGTTCGCGTTCCACGCGGCGTTGTTCGCGACGACCGCGTCGCCCGTCTGCGTGACCGTCGAGCTCCACGCCTGCGTGACCTTCTGGCCCGCGGTCCACCGCCACGTGAGCTGCCAGCCGCTCGCGGGTGCGTGGTCCAGGTTGGTGATCGTGACGTTCGCCGTGAAGCCGGTGTTCCACTGGTTGACCGACCACGCCACGGTGCACGTCGCCGGGCCCGAGGTGGCCGTGGGCTGCGGCAGCGTCGGCCAGTCCGTCGGGACGGGCGGCGTCGGGGTGGTCGCGGTGGGCGTCGGGAGGGGCGTCGTCGGCGCCGGGGTCGTGGGCGTGGGGGTCGTCGCCTGGTCGAGCCCGAAGAACCGGATCGCGCCCGCCGCGTCGACGGGCAGGTTGTGACCGACGCCGGACAGGCTGTTCGCCTCGACAGGAGCACGGTCGCCCGTGCCGCCGTACCGGGTGCGCGTGTTGTTCCCGATCGTCTCGGTCGACGACGGCGTCGCGGAGACGCCCAGCACGTTCGTCCACTGCTTGATCGCCTCGCCGTGCTGCACGTAGCTGAGCGTGTCGTCCTGCGTGCCGTGCCACAGCTGCACGCGCGGGCGGGGCCCGGTGTACCCGGGGTAGGCGGCCCGCGCGAGGTCGCCCCACTGCTGCGCGGTCCGCGTCAGACGCCCCTGCGCGCAGTCGCTGTTCCACCCGGCCTGCGACGTGGTGCCGGGGGGCGGACCGGACGTCGAGAAGCACGTCGCGGGCACGCCGGCGAACGCGGACCCGGCGGCGAACACGTCGGGGTACGTCGCGAGCAGGACCTGCGTCATCATCGCGCCCGACGAGACACCGGTCGCGAACACGCGGCTCGTGTCGGTCGTCCACCGCTGCTGCACGTAGCGCACCATCGAGACGATGCTCGTCGGGTCGCTCGCGCCGCCGTGCTTGAGCGCCTCGCTGGACGACACGTCGAAGCACGAGCCGGACCGGTTCGTCGACGGGTACACGACGATGTAGCCGTACCGGGTGGCGAGCTCGTCGAAGTGGCTGCCCGAGTACATCGCCTGGGCGGACCCGGTGCAGTAGTGGTTGACGACGAGCACCGCGGGCCGCGCGGGGAGGGTGTCGGGCACGAAGAGGAACATCCGGAGCCCGCCGGGGTTGCTGCCGAAGCTCGTCACCTCCTGCAGCGATGCGGCCCGCGCTGGTGCGGCCGAGGTGAGCGTCGTGGCGAGCAGCCCGACCAGTGCGGCGCAGAGCGCCGCGAGCACGGCCAGCGATCGGCGCAGGGGTGCGCGCGTCGACGTCATCGAGTCCTCCTCGACCCAGGGATGCGGGAGCCGGCCCACGCGTGAGGTGGGCGGCTCGTCGAGCATCCGCGAGGTCGTCGGAGACGGTCAACGCGGGTCGGGACGGCGAAACGATTCGCCCTGCGGCGCTGACCTGCGGCGTCGTGCGCGGGGGACGGCCCGGCGCGCGACGGGTGCCGTCAGCGGAAGACGATCGTCCGGTGCCCGTCGAGCAGGACGCGGTGCTCGGCGTGCCACCGGACCGCCCGTGCGAGCGCGCGCCGCTCGACGTCCTGCCCGAGAGCGACGAGGTCGTCGACGGACCGCGTGTGGTCCACCCGCTCGACGTCCTGCTCGATGATCGGCCCCTCGTCGAGGTCGCCCGTGACGTAGTGCGCGGTCGCGCCGATGAGCTTGACGCCGCGGTCGTGCGCCTGCGCGTAGGGGCGGGCGCCCTTGAACGACGGCAGGAACGAGTGGTGGATGTTGATGACGCGGCCCTCGAGCCGGCGGCACAGGTCGTCGGAGAGGATCTGCATGTACCGCGCCAGGACGACGAGCTCGACGTCGAGCTCCTCGACCAGCTCGAGCAGCCGCGCCTCGGCGGCGGCCTTGGTCGCCGACGTGACGGGCACGTGGTGGAACGGGATGCCGTAGAACTCGGCGAGCGGCGCGAGCGCCGTGTGGTTGGACACGACCGCGACGAGGTCGACGGGCAGCTTCTCGGACCGCTGCCGGAACGCGAGGTCGTTGAGGCAGTGCGCCGCGGTGGAGCCCATCACGAGCGTGCGCACCGGGCGGCCGACGACGTCGAGGGACCACGACATCGCGAACGTGCGGGCGACGGTGGCCATCGCGCCCTCGAGCACCTCGCGCGGCGCGAACGCCGACACCTGCACGCGCATGAAGAACAGCCCCGACAGCGGGTCGCCGAACTGCTGCGACTCGGTGATGTTGCCGCCGTGGTCCGCGAGCACGCCCGCGACGGCCCGGACGATCCCGGGACGGTCGGGGCACGAGAGGGTCAGGACCCAGTGGGTGGGCTCATCTGCATGCTGAGACACGGCGTCGGACACGACCCCGAGAGTAGTGCGCCCGCGCGAGCGGCTGAGACGATGGGACCATGACGCAGGCCGACCTGGACATCCGTACGGTCACCCTCGACGACGCCGGAGAGCTCCTCACGCTCCGCCGCGCCGCGTTCGTCACCGAGGCCCAGCAGTACGGCGACCCGAACATCCCGCCCCTCACGCAGACGCTCGACGAGCTCCGCGACGACCTCGGCGCCGACGGCGTCATCACGCTCGGCGCGTGGTCCGGCCACCGCCTGATCGGCTCGATCCGCGTGGTGGTCGAGGGCACCAAGGCGACGCTCGGACGGTTCGCCGTGGCGCCCGACCTGCAGGGCAAGGGCGTCGGGACGCGCCTGCTCATGGCGATCCTGCCGATCCTGCCGGACGGCATCGAGGAGGTCTGGGTGTTCACCGGGCGTGACTCGCTGCACAACATCGCGCTGTACGAGAGCCAGGGCTACGAGCACCAGCACGACCAGACCGCGGGCGACCTCACGTACGCGTACCTGCGCAAGATGCTCGGGGACGACGACCGCGCCGAGGCCTGACGCCGTGTCCGGGCGGCTCCCGGTCGCGGGACGGGAGCTGGCCGGTCGCCCGGTCGACCCGACGGTCGTGCCGCACGTCGTGCGGGGCATGGGCGGGGTGCGCGAGGTCGTCTGGCGCAACGAGCTCGGCGGTCTGACGTTCCTGCTCGACGAGCCCGAGCGGTTCGTGAAGTGGGTGCCGGCCGGCGTGCCGCTCGACCTGGAGGCTGAGGTGGCGCGCCTACGCTGGGCGGCGCCGCTGACGCCGGTGCCGACGGTGCTCGAGGCCGGGTCCGACGACGAGGGCTCGTGGCTGGTCACGCACCCCCTGGCCGGTCGCAGCGCGGTCGACCCGCGGTGGGTCGCCGAGCCGCTCACCGCGGTGCGCGCGATCGGGACGGGCCTGCGGGCGCTGCACGACGCGCTGCCGGTCGACGACTGCCCGTCCG
>NZ_JAAXOY010000024.1 GCF_012396155.1 Cellulomonas septica
CGGTCCGGGTCCGGCCCGCCACCGGACCCTCCCCACGGCCACGGGTCGGAGCGCAGCGGACCCTGCGTCACCACCAGGACGAGCGCCGCGACGACCAGCACCGCGCCGACCAGCAGCCACGTGCGGAGCGGGACGGCCGACGGGCTGCCCGGAGGACGACCGTCGGACGTGTCCACCGCACCCTCCGAGCGCGCACGGTCGCCGCGGGGCTGCTGCCGGTCCGGCTGGGGTCGGTCGATGTCCGAAGGCATGGCCGCGACCGTACCGAGCGGCCGCCCACCCCGCGCGCCGGGAGCGGCGACGGCCCGACGCAGTGGCGGCCGCCTGCTGCGCGCGAGCGGTGGGACGACGCAGGGCCCGGGAGCCGAAGCTCCCGGGCCCTGCGTCCAGCGATCTAGCCCCGAAGGGCGGTGATCACTTGAGGATCTTCGTGACCCGGCCCGAGCCGACGGTGCGGCCACCCTCGCGGATGGCGAAGCCGAGGCCCTCCTCCATGGCGATGGGCTGGATGAGGTTCACGTGGATCTCGGTGTTGTCACCGGGCATGACCATCTCGGTGCCCTCGGGCAGCGTGATGACACCGGTGACGTCCGTCGTCCGGAAGTAGAACTGCGGACGGTAGTTGCCGTAGAACGGGTTGTGACGGCCGCCCTCGTCCTTGGCCAGGATGTAGACCTGGCCCTCGAACTCGGTGTGCGGGGTGATCGAACCCGGCTTCACGACGACCTGGCCGCGCTCGACCTCCTCGCGCTTCGTGCCGCGCAGGAGCAGACCGACGTTCTCGCCGGCCTCGGCGTAGTCGAGCAGCTTGCGGAACATCTCGACGCCGGTGACGGTGGTCTTGATCGCCTTCTCCTTGATACCGACGATCTCCACCTCCTCGTTCACCTTGAGCTGACCGCGCTCGACACGGCCGGTGACGACGGTGCCACGACCGGTGATCGTGAAGACGTCCTCGATCGGCATGAGGAACGGCTTGTCGATGTCACGGACCGGGTCCGGGACGTTCTCGTCGACCGCGTCCAGCAGGTCCTCGACGGACTTGACCCAGACCGGGTCGCCCTCGAGCGCCTTGAGGCCGGAGACGCGCACGACCGGCACGTCGTCGCCCGCGAAGCCCTGCGAGGAGAGGAGCTCGCGCACCTCGACCTCGACGAGCTCGAGGATCTCCTCGTCGTCGACGACGTCGGACTTGTTCAGGGCCACGAGCAGGTAGGGCACGCCGACCTGACGCGCGAGCAGGACGTGCTCACGCGTCTGGGCCATCGGGCCGTCCGTCGCGGCGACCACGAGGATGGCGCCGTCCATCTGCGCCGCACCCGTGATCATGTTCTTGATGTAGTCGGCGTGACCCGGCGCGTCGACGTGCGCGTAGTGGCGCTTCTCCGTCTGGTACTCGACGTGCGCGATGTTGATCGTGATACCGCGCTGCTTCTCCTCCGGCGCCTTGTCGATCTCGTCGAACGGCGTGAAGGGGTTCAGGTCCGGGTACTTGTCGTGCAGCACCTTCGAGATCGCGGCGGTCAGCGTCGTCTTGCCGTGGTCGACGTGACCGATGGTCCCGATGTTGACGTGCGGCTTGGTCCGCTCGAACTTCGCCTTGCCCACTGGGTGTCCTCCTCAGGACTTGGTAGAGAGTGCCCGTCTGCGGCTACCGGGAGGGTAGACGCGAGGCGTGCGGTCCTACGGGTCGGTTTGTGTGATGGAACTACAGGGTTCGACCTGTGGGACTACTCGCCCCGGGTCTTCTTGATGATCTCGTCGGCAACGTTCCGAGGAACCTCGGCGTAGCTGTCGAACTGCATCGAGTACACCGCGCGACCCTGGGTCTTCGACCGCAGGTCACCGACGTACCCGAACATCTCGGAGAGAGGAACCTGGGCGCGGATCACCTTCACGCCCGTCGCGTCCTCCATGGACTGGATCATGCCGCGGCGCGAGTTGATGTCGCCGATGACGTCACCCATGTAGTCCTCGGGGGTGCGGACCTCGACGGCCATGACCGGCTCCAGGAGGACCGGGTCGGCCTTGCGGACCGCTTCCTTGAGGATCATCGAGCCGGCGATCTTGAACGCCATCTCCGAGGAGTCGACGTCGTGCGACGCGCCGTCGAGCAGGATCGCCTTGACGCCCACGAGCGGGAAGCCCGCGAGGACGCCGAGCTGCATCGCGCTCTGGATGCCGGCGTCGACCGACGGGATGTACTCGCGCGGGATGCGGCCACCGGTGACCTTGTTCTCGAACTCGTACAGCTCGCCCTCGGCGGGGTCCAGCGGCTCGAAGGTCATCTGGACCTTCGCGTACTGGCCCGAGCCACCGGTCTGCTTCTTGTGCGTGTAGTCGATCTTCTCCACCGAGCGGCGGATCGTCTCGCGGTACGCGACCTGCGGCTTGCCGACGTTCGCCTCGACCTTGAACTCGCGACGCATGCGGTCGACGAGGATGTCGAGGTGGAGCTCGCCCATGCCGCCGATGACGGTCTGGCCGGTCTCCTCGTCGAGCTTGACCCGGAACGTCGGGTCCTCCTCGGCGAGCTTCTGGATGGCCGTGGAGAGCTTCTCCTGGTCACCCTTCGTCTTGGGCTCGATGGCCACGTCGATGACGGGCTCCGGGAAGGTCATCGACTCGAGGACCACGGGCGCCGACGGGTCCGTCAGGGTGTCACCGGTGGTGACGTCCTTGAGGCCGATGAAGGCGTAGATGTGGCCCGCGGTCGCGTCCTCGACCGGGTTCTCCTTGTTGGAGTGCATCTGGAAGAGCTTCCCGATGCGCTCCTTCTTGCCCTTGGTCGAGTTGAGCACCTGGGCGCCCTGCGAGACCTTGCCCGAGTACACGCGGACGTAGGTCAGCTTGCCGAAGAACGGGTGCGCGGCGACCTTGAACGCGAGGGCCGAGAACGGCTCCGTCGCGTCCGGGTGACGCTCGATGACGATCTCGGCGTCCTTGGCGTCGTGGCCCTGGACGGCCGGCACGTCGAGCGGCGTCGGAAGGTAGTCGATGACGGCGTCGAGCATGGGCTGGACGCCCTTGTTCTTGAACGCCGAGCCGCAGAGGACCGGGTAGGCCTCCGAGGCGACTGTGAGCTTGCGGATGCCGGCCTTGATCTCGGCGACCGTCAGCTCCTCGCCACCGAGGAACTTCTCGAGCAGCTCGTCGTCGGTCTCGGCGACGGACTCGAGGAGCTCGGCGCGGTACTGCTCCGCCTTCTCCTGCAGGTCGGCCGGGATGTCCTCGATCTCGTACTTCTCGCCGAGGGCCGTCTCGCCGCGCCACACCAGGGCGCGCATCTCGACGAGGTCCACGACGCCGATGAAGTCGTTCTCGGAGCCGATGGGCAGCTGGATGACGAGCGGCTTCGCCTTGAGGCGGTTCACGATCGTGTCGACCGTGAAGTAGAAGTCCGCGCCGAGCTTGTCCATCTTGTTGACGAAGCAGATGCGGGGGACGTCGTACTTGTCCGCCTGGCGCCAGACCGTCTCCGACTGGGGCTCGACGCCCTCCTTGCCGTCGAACACGGCGACCGCGCCGTCGAGGACGCGCAGCGAGCGCTCGACCTCGACCGTGAAGTCCACGTGGCCGGGCGTGTCGATGATGTTGATCTGGTTGTTCTTCCAGTAGCAGGTCGTCGCGGCGGACGTGATCGTGATGCCGCGCTCCTGCTCCTGCTCCATCCAGTCCATCGTCGACGCACCGTCGTGCGTCTCACCGATCTTGTAGTTGACCCCGGTGTAGAACAGGATCCGCTCGGTGGTGGTGGTCTTGCCGGCATCGATGTGCGCCATGATGCCGATGTTGCGGACCTTCGTCAGGTCCGTGAGCACGTCCAGTGCCACGTGAGTTGCCCCTTGTCGGTTGGCTTGTGGTGGTGCCGCCGCCCCGCCCGCGCATGCTGAGCAGCACGGACGGGGCGCGGCGACCGGCTGGGATTACCAGCGGTAGTGCGCGAAGGCCTTGTTCGACTCGGCCATCTTGTGCATGTCCTCGCGGCGCTTGACCGCGGCACCGAGGCCGTTCGAGGCGTCGAGGATCTCGTTCATGAGGCGCTCGGTCATCGTCTTCTCGCGGCGGGCGCGCGAGTAGTCGGTGAGCCAGCGCAGGGCCAGGGTCGTCTGGCGCACGGGGCGCACCTCGACCGGGACCTGGTACGTGGCACCGCCGACGCGGCGCGAGCGGACCTCGAGCGAGGGGCGCACGTTGTCGAGCGCGCGCTTGAGCACGACGACCGGGTCGCCCTGCGTCTTCTCGCGGACGCCCTCGAGCGCGCCGTAGACGATCGACTCCGCGACGGACTTCTTGCCGTCGAGGAGGACCTTGTTGATCAGCTGCGTGACGACCGGCGACCCGTAGACCGGGTCGGAGATCAGCGGCCGCTTCGGGGCCGGACCCTTACGAGGCATCAGCCCACCTTCTTCGCGCCGTAGCGGCTACGCGCCTGCTTGCGGTTCTTGACGCCCTGCGTGTCGAGGGCACCACGGACGATCTTGTACCGGACACCCGGGAGGTCCTTCACACGGCCGCCGCGGACGAGCACGATCGAGTGCTCCTGCAGGTTGTGGCCGACGCCGGGGATGTACGCGGTGACCTCGACCTGGCTCGAGAGACGGACACGGGCCACCTTGCGGAGGGCCGAGTTCGGCTTCTTCGGGGTCGTGGTGTAGACGCGGGTGCACACACCGCGTCGCTGGGGGGAGCCCTTGAGGGCGGGCGTCTTCGACTTGTTCGTCTTCGCCTGCCGGCCCTTGCGGACCAGCTGCTGGATCGTAGGCACTACGTCTCCGTCTGTTGGATGAGCTCTGGTCGACCGGACCCGTCACCCTGGACGGCCGGCAGTTGCGGGGGTCGTCGCCCGTCGCGCGACTACGTCCCTGGTCTCGAGTCCCGCACCGACCCCCGCGCCCGGGCGTGTCGCCCCGGCCTTCCGCGGCGCTTCCCGTCCGGTGTTCCGTGACGGAGGTGACGCGGTGGAGGGGGAACCACCCGGTGCTCCCGACCCGCTCCCCCGCGTCAGCGAGGGCACGTCCGAGTGCACGCATGAGGGCCCGACGGCGCGGGCACGGTGTCCTACGTTACCTGGGCCCACACGGGAGCGTCAAAGAGACGGCGCTCACCCGCCACGCTACCCGTGGACCGGCGCGCGCTCATCCCGAGCGCTCCCCGCGGCCGCACGCGGCGCGGGGCCGAGGACGCCCGAGGGGGCCCGCCGCGGACGGCGGACCCCCTCGGGTCGGAGAGGCAGTGACCTCAGCGGAAGTCGCCGAAGTCGATGTCCTCGAGCGGGATCGCCTCGCCCGAGCCGAGGCCCAGGGCGGGGAAGTCGATCTCGTCGTAGCCGAAGGTCGGGTACAGCTCGGCCTTCGCCTCCTCGGTCGGCTCCACCGTGATGTTCCGGTAGCGGGGCAGGCCCGTGCCGGCGGGGATGAGCTTGCCGAGGATGACGTTCTCCTTGAGGCCCAGGAGCGGGTCGGAACGACCCGACATCGCGGCCTCGGTGAGGACGCGCGTCGTCTCCTGGAAGGAGGCCGCGGACAGCCACGAGTCCGTCGCGAGCGACGCCTTCGTGATGCCCATGAGCTCGGGACGACCCGACGCCGGCTGGCCACCCTCGGACACGGCCTTGCGGTTCGCGTCCTCGAACCGGCCGCGCTCGGCGAGCTCGCCGGGCAGCAGGTCCGTGGTGCCGGAGTCGAGGACCGTCACGCGCCGCAGCATCTGCCGCACGATGACCTCGATGTGCTTGTCGTGGATGTCCACGCCCTGGGAGCGGTAGACCTCCTGCACCTCGTCGACCAGGTGCTTCTGCGTGGCACGGGGGCCGAGGATGCGCAGCACCTTCTTGGGGTCGACGGCGCCCTGGACCAGCTGGGTGCCGACCGCGACGTGGTCGCCGTCGTTCACCAGCAGGCGCGAGCGCTTCGTGATCGGGTAGGCGATCTCCTCCGAGCCGTCGTCCGGCGTGAGGACGATGCGCCGCGAACGGTCACCCTCCTCGATCGCGATGCGGCCCGAGAACTCCGCGATGGGCGCCTCACCCTTGGGGGTGCGGGCCTCGAAGAGCTCCTGGACACGCGGCAGACCCTGCGTGATGTCGTCGGCCGAGGCCACACCACCGGTGTGGAACGTCCGCATCGTCAGCTGGGTGCCGGGCTCACCGATCGACTGGGCCGCGATGATGCCGACGGCCTCGCCGATGTCGACGAGCTTGCCCGTCGCGAGCGAACGGCCGTAGCACTTCGCGCACGTGCCGACGCGCGACTCGCAGGTGAGCACGGAGCGCACCTTGAGCGTGTCGACGCCCGACTCGAGCAGGCGGTCCAGCAGGACGTCGCCGACGTCGTCACCGGCGTGGCCGATGAGCTCGCCGTCGACCTCGATGTCCGTCGCCAGCGTGCGCGAGTAGACGCTCGTCTCGACCTTGTCGTGACGACGCAGCCCTTCGGTGCCCGGGACGCCGATCGGCATCGTCAGGCCCCGCTCGGTGCCGCAGTCGTCCTCGCGGACGATGACGTCCTGCGAGACGTCCACCAGACGACGCGTCAGGTAGCCCGAGTCGGCGGTCCGCAGCGCGGTGTCCGCCAGACCCTTGCGGGCACCGTGCGTCGCGATGAAGTACTCGAGGACGGACAGGCCCTCGCGGTAGTTCGCCTTGATCGGGCGGGGGATGATCTCGCCCTTCGGGTTGGCGACCAGACCACGCATGCCCGCGATCTGGCGGACCTGCATCCAGTTACCACGCGCACCCGAGCCGACCATGCGGTACACCGTGTTGCGGGCAGGGAAGTTCTCCTGCATCGCCTTGGCGACCTTGTCCGTGGCCTGGGTCCAGATCTCGATGAGCTCCTGACGGCGCTCGTCGTCGGTGATCAGACCCTTGTCGTACTGGCCCTGGACCTTGGCGGCCCGCGCCTCGTGCTCCTCAAGGATGTCCTTCTTCGCGGCCGGGGTCGCGACGTCGGAGATCGAGATCGTCACGCCGGAGCGCGTCGCCCAGCGGAAGCCGGCCTCCTTGAGCGCGTCGAGGGACGCCGCGACGGCGACCTTCGGGTAGCGCTCGGCGAGGTCGTTGACGATCGCCGAGAGGCGCTTCTTGTCGACCACGCCGTTCTCGTACGGGTAGTCGACCGGCAGCAGCTCGTTGAAGAGCGCACGGCCGAGCGTCGTCTCGAACAGCAGCGTGTCGCCCTCGGACCAGCCCTCGGGGGCGTCCTCCTCGGACAGCACCAGGTCGTCGAACCGGATCTTCACGACCGCGTTGAGGTCGAGCGTCCCCTGGTCGAACGCCATGATCGCCTCGGACACCGAGCTGAACGCCCGGCCGGCGCCCTCCGCCTCGTCCTTGTCGGACGTGAGGTGGAACAGGCCGATGATCATGTCCTGCGACGGCATGGTCACGGGGCGACCGTCCGACGGCTTCAGGATGTTGTTGCTCGAGAGCATGAGGATGCGGGCCTCGGCCTGCGCCTCCGCGCTCAGGGGCAGGTGGACGGCCATCTGGTCACCGTCGAAGTCCGCGTTGAACGCGGCGCAGACGAGCGGGTGCAGGTGGATCGCCTTGCCCTCGACGAGCTGCGGCTCGAACGCCTGGATGCCCAGACGGTGCAGCGTGGGCGCACGGTTCAGCAGCACCGGGTGCTCGGTGATGACCTCCTCGAGCACGTCCCACACGACCGGGCGGGCGCGCTCGACCATGCGCTTGGCCGACTTGATGTTCTGCGCGTGGTTGAGGTCCACGAGCCGCTTCATGACGAACGGCTTGAAGAGCTCGAGCGCCATCTGCTTCGGCAGGCCGCACTGGTGCAGCTTGAGCTGCGGGCCGACGACGATGACCGAACGGCCCGAGTAGTCGACGCGCTTGCCGAGCAGGTTCTGGCGGAACCGGCCCTGCTTGCCCTTGAGCATGTCGGAGATCGACTTGAGCGGACGGTTGCCGGGGCCCGTGACCGGGCGACCACGACGGCCGTTGTCGAACAGCGAGTCCACGGCCTCCTGGAGCATCCGCTTCTCGTTGTTGACGATGATCTCCGGCGCGCCCAGGTCCAGGAGCCGCTTGAGGCGGTTGTTCCGGTTGATGACGCGGCGGTACAGGTCGTTCAGGTCCGACGTGGCGAAGCGGCCACCGTCGAGCTGGACCATCGGGCGCAGGTCCGGCGGGATGACCGGGACCGCGTCGAGGACCATGCCCGTCGGCGAGTTGTTCGTCGTGAGGAACGCGTTGACGACCTTCAGACGCTTGAGGGCACGCGTCTTGCGCTGGCCCTTACCCGTCTTGATGATCTCGCGCAGGTTGTCGGACTCCGCCTCGAGGTCGAACGCCTCGAGACGCTTCTGGATCGCCGCGGCGCCCATCGAGCCCTCGAAGTAGTTGCCGTAGCGGTCCTGCAGCTGGCGGTAGAGCAGCTCGTCACCCTCGAGGTCCGCGACCTTGAGGTTCTTGAAGCGGTCCCACACGTTCTCGAGGCGCTCGAGGTCCGCGTCCGCACGCTTGCGGATCTGGGCCATCTCGCGCTCGGCCGAGTCGCGGACCTTGCGGCGCGCGTCGGCCTTGCCGCCCTCGGCCTCGAGCTCGGCCAGGTCGGTCTCGAGCTTGAGCGCACGGGCGTTGATGTCGTTGTCGCGGCGGTCCGCGATCTCCTTCTTCTCCAGGTCGATCTCGTTCTGGAGGTTCGGGAGGTCCTCGTGACGGCCCTCCTCGTCGACCCACGTGATCATGTAGGCCGCGAAGTAGATGACCTTCTCGAGGTCCTTGGGCGCCAGGTCGAGCAGGTAGCCCAGACGCGACGGCACACCCTTGAAGAACCAGATGTGCGTCACCGGGGCGGCGAGCTCGATGTGACCCATGCGCTCACGGCGCACCTTGGAGCGCGTGACCTCGACACCGCAGCGCTCGCAGATGATGCCCTTGAAGCGGACGCGCTTGTACTTGCCGCAGTAGCACTCCCAGTCCCGGGTGGGACCGAAGATCTTCTCGCAGAACAGGCCATCCTTCTCCGGCTTCAGGGTCCGGTAGTTGATGGTCTCGGGCTTCTTCACCTCACCGTGCGACCACGCACGGATGTCGTCGGCCGTGGCCAGGCCGATACGCAGCTCGTCGAAGACGTTGACGTCGAGCAAGGGGTCCTACTTCCTTCGCTTGCCGGGTCCGTGTGAGGCCCGGCGGACGGAAATGGTGCAAGGGGTGCGGGCGCTGTCGCGGGCGGCGGGGCCGCCCGCGACAGGCTCGTCGTCAGATCTCTTCGATGCTGCTGGCGTTGGGGCGACGCGACAGGTCGATGCCGAGCTCCTCCGCGGCGCGGTAGACCTCGTCGTCGTTCTCCTTCATGTCGATCGAGACGCCGTCGGACGACAGCACCTCGACGTTCAGGCAGAGCGACTGCATCTCCTTGAGGAGGACCTTGAAGGACTCCGGGATGCCCGAGTCGGGGATGTTCTCGCCCTTGACGATCGCCTCGTACACCTTGACGCGGCCGGGCACGTCGTCGGACTTGATGGTGAGGAGCTCCTGCAGCGTGTAGGCGGCGCCGTACGCCTCGAGGGCCCACACCTCCATCTCGCCGAACCGCTGACCACCGAACTGCGCCTTACCACCCAGCGGCTGCTGCGTGATCATCGAGTACGGACCGGTCGAGCGCGCGTGGATCTTGTCGTCGACCAGGTGGTGCAGCTTGAGGATGTACATGTAGCCGACCGCGACCGGGTCCGGGAACGGCTCGCCGGAGCGGCCGTCGAAGAGCCGGGCCTTGCCGTCGGGCTGGACCATCCGGTCGCCGTCACGGTTCGGCAGCGTCGAGCCGAGCAGACCGGTGAGGGTCTCCTCCGGCACGCCGTCGAAGACGGGCGTGGCGACCGGGTTGCCGGCCGGGGACGAGGCCGCGACCGCGGGCACGCCCTCCTTCCACTGCACGTCGCCCTCGGCGAGCTCGATGTCCCAGCCCTGCTTCGCGACCCACCCGAGGTGCGTCTCGAGGACCTGCCCGACGTTCATACGTCCGGGCACACCCAGCGGGTTGAGCACGACGTCGACCGGCGTGCCGTCCGCGAGGAACGGCATGTCCTCGACGGGGAGGATCTTCGAGATGACGCCCTTGTTGCCGTGACGGCCGGCGAGCTTGTCGCCGTCCGTGATCTTGCGGCGCTGCGCGATGTACACGCGGACGAGCTCGTTCACGCCGGCGGGCAGCTCGTCGCCGTCCTCACGGCTGAACGTGCGCACCTCGATGACCGTGCCGGACTCGCCGTGGGGCACCTTGAGCGACGTGTCGCGGACCTCGCGCGCCTTCTCGCCGAAGATCGCGCGGAGCAGGCGCTCCTCGGGGGTCAGCTCGGTCTCGCCCTTCGGGGTGACCTTGCCGACGAGGATGTCACCGGCCGCGACCTCGGCACCGATGCGGATGATGCCGCGCTCGTCCAGGTCCGCGAGGACCTCCTCGGAGACGTTCGGGATGTCCCGCGTGATCTCCTCGGGGCCGAGCTTCGTGTCGCGGGCGTCGACCTCGTGCTCCTCGATGTGGATCGAGGACAGGACGTCGTCCTGCACGAGGCGCTGCGACAGGATGATCGCGTCCTCGTAGTTGTGGCCCTCCCACGACATGAACGCGACGAGCAGGTTGCGGCCGAGCGCGAGCTCGCCCTCGTCCGTCGCCGGGCCGTCGGCGAGCACCGAGTTGACCTCGACGCGCGCGCCCTGCTCGACCAGCACGCGCTGGTTGTAGGACGTGCCCTGGTTCGAGCGGCGGAACTTCGCCACGCGGTACGTCGACGTGGTCGCGTCGTCGTTGGCGACGACGATCAGGTCGGCCGACACCTCGGTGACGACACCCGGCTTCGTCGCGACGATGACGTCGCCCGCGTCGACCGCCGCACGACGCTCCATGCCGGTGCCGACGAGCGGCGCCTCGGAGCGGACCAGCGGCACGGCCTGGCGCTGCATGTTCGCACCCATGAGGGCGCGGTTCGCGTCGTCGTGCTCGAGGAACGGGATGAGGGCCGTCGCGACCGACACCATCTGGCGCGGCGAGACGTCCATGTAGTCGATGTTCTCGCCGGTGACGTACTCGATCTCGCCGCCCTTGACGCGGACGAGGACGCGGTCCTCCTCGAACGTGCCGTCGGCCTCGAGCGGCGCGTTGGCCTGCGCGATGACGTGGCGGTCCTCGTCGTCGGCGGTGAGGTAGTGCACCTCGTCCGTGACGCGGCCGTCGACGACCTTGCGGTACGGGGTCTCGACGAAGCCGAACGGGTTGATCCGCCCGAACGACGCGAGCGAGCCGATCAGACCGATGTTCGGACCCTCAGGGGTCTCGATCGGGCACATGCGGCCGTAGTGCGACGGGTGGACGTCACGGACCTCCATGCCGGCGCGGTCGCGCGACAGACCACCCGGGCCGAGGGCCGACAGACGACGCTTGTGCGTCAGGCCCGCGAGCGGGTTGTTCTGGTCCATGAACTGCGACAGCTGGCTCGTCCCGAAGAACTCCTTGATGGAGGCCACGACGGGGCGGATGTTGATGAGCGTCTGCGGCGTGATCGCCTCGACGTCCTGCGTCGTCATGCGCTCGCGCACGACGCGCTCCATCCGGGACAGGCCCGTGCGGACCTGGTTCTGGATGAGCTCGCCGACCGCGCGGATGCGACGGTTGCCGAAGTGGTCGATGTCGTCGGTCTCGACGCGCACGTCGATCGCCTCGCCGGCACGCGTGCCGGGCAGCGTCTGCAGGTCGATGTGCAGCGACGCGAGGTACTTGATCGTCGCGACGACGTCCGCGAGCGACAGGACGGAGTCCGCGAGGGGCGCGTCCTGGCCGAGCTTCTTGTTCAGCTTGTAGCGGCCGACCTTCGCGAGGTCGTAGCGCTTCGGGTTGAAGTAGAAGTTCTCGATGAGCGCGCGGCCGGCCTCGACGGTCGGCGGCTCGCCCGGGCGGATCTTGCGGTAGAGGTCGAGCAGCGCCTCGTCCTGCGTCTGGACGTGGTCCTTCTCGAGCGTCTCGATGACGGCCGGGTACGCGGCGAACTCCTCGCGGATCTCCGCCTCGGACATGCCGAGCGCCTTGAGCAGGACGGTCGCGTTCTGCTTGCGCTTGCGGTCGACGCGGACGCCGACGTTGTCGCGCTTGTCGATCTCGAACTCGAGCCACGCGCCACGGCTCGGGATGACCTTGGCGGTGAGGATGTCCTTGTCGGACGTCTTGTCCGCCTGGCGCTCGAAGTAGACGCCCGGCGAGCGGACGAGCTGCGAGACGACGACGCGCTCGGTGCCGTTGATGATGAACGTGCCGCGCTCGGTCATGAGCGGGAAGTCGCCCATGAAGACCGTCTGGCTCTTGATCTCACCGGTCGTGTAGTTGACGAACTCCGCGGTGACGAACAGCGGCGCGGCGTACGTGAAGTCCTTCTCCTTGCACTCCTCGGCCGTGTACTTCGGCGGCTCGAAGCGGTGCTCGCGGAAGGAGAGGGACATGGAGCCGCCGAAGTCCTCGATCGGCGAGATCTCCTCGAAGATCTCCTCGAGACCGGCGGTCTCGGGGACGTCCTGACGACCGTTCTCCAGCGCGGCGGCCACGCGGGCCTGCCAGCGCTCGTTGCCCAGCAGCCAGTCGAAGCTCTCGGTCTGCAGGCCGAGCAGGTCGGGGACCTCGAGCGGCTCGTGGATCTTGGCGAAGGAGATACGACGGGATGCGGTGCGGTTCGCGATGGCGTCAGCGGTCGGTGCAGAAGGGGTGCGCGAGGCAGCCAAGAGGGGTCCTTCCCTGCGGATCGTGTGCACGCTGCGCAGGTCAGGCGGGGCGCGATCCCCCGGCCGTGCGAGCTGCGGAACCGTCGCGCACGTACGACGTCCACTGCTCGGGTTATACGGGATCGCGGGCACAGGCCAGCGCAAAGCGCTAGCATACTCAACCGGCATGGGAAAGTCCACCCGGCGTCGGCCGGGTCCCGCGTCGTCGTCGACGCCGTCCCGGCTTCTCGCTCACGCGGGCGACTCGCCCGCGTCGACGACCACGCTGTCGTCGCGGCACATGGTGGCACACGTCACCCTGACCGCGAAAGCGGAGCAGGTGAGAGCGGCCGCCGGCACGGACGCCGCCCGCACGCCTCGCCGCCTCTCCGGCCGCTGCCCGTCCCGACCCATCCGCCCCGCCGTCGGCTGCGAACCCCCCTCGCACCACATCGCACGCGGTCCCGCGGGACCGCCCGGGCGGGGCCACGCGCCCCGGGAACGAGGCAGCC
Organism: Cellulomonas septica; assembly: GCF_012396155.1. GTDB lineage: Bacteria > Actinomycetota > Actinomycetes > Actinomycetales > Cellulomonadaceae > Cellulomonas > Cellulomonas septica. The sequence continues at coordinate 13,219 of NZ_JAAXOY010000024.1, forward strand.
ATGTCGCAGTCCCCCAACCGCATCGTCGGGACGGTCTTCGGAGCCGTCTACCTGCTCGTCGGCGTCGCCGGCTTCTTCGTGACGTCGGGCGTCGGCTTCGCGTCGACCGAGGGCGAGCCGCTGATCCTCTTCGAGGTCAACCCGCTGCACAACATCGTCCACCTGCTCATCGGCGCCGTGCTGTTCCTCGCCGCACGGTCCTCGGTCGCCGCGTCGCGCGCCGCGAACACCGGCGTCGGCGCGGTCTACCTGCTCGTCGGCGTCCTCGGCCTGTTCCTCGTCGGCAGCGGCGCGAACATCCTCGCGCTCAACGGCGCCGACAACGTGCTGCACTTCGCGAGCGCGGTCCTGCTGCTCGGCGTCGGTCTCGGCGCCGACCGCACCGCCTCGGCGCGGGCGACCGCATGACGACCGCGTCCGCGGCTCCCGTCGTCCGGCCCGCCGGGCG
>NZ_JAAXOY010000240.1 GCF_012396155.1 Cellulomonas septica
GGTAGCGGGGGAGCGCCTCGGGCGGCATCGCGTCTGCGACCACCTGGCCGGCGGCCGCGCCGCGCGACCAGATCGGCGTGGCGATCGCGCCGGGCTCGACGAGCAGCACGCGGATGCCCGACGGTGCGAGCTCGGCGCGCAGCGAGCCGGTCAGGCCGACGAGGCCGAACTTCGCCGCGCTGTAGGCGCCGAGCACGGGCCCGGCGACCCGACCCCCGATGGACCCGATCATCACGATCCGTGCGTCCTGCCCGGCGTCCCGGCTCGCACGCAGCGCCGGCAGCATCGCCTGCGTCACCGAGAGCTGGGCGACGAGATTCACCTCGAGCTGGCGCCGGAGGACGTCGAGCGGCAGGTGCTCGAGCGGTCCCGGCAGCGCGGCGCCCGCGTTGTTGACCAGCGCGCACAGCGGTCCGGCCGCGAGGACCTGCTCCCCCGTGGCACGGACGGCGTCGTCGTCGGTGATGTCCAGGAGGAGCGTCGTGACGGCGTCGCCGTGCTCGGCTCGCAGGCTGTCGGCGTCGTCCGGCCGGCGGACCGTCGCCCAGACGTGGAAGCGTGCGCCGACGAGCGCGGCGGTGGTCGCGCGGCCGATCCCGGTCGACGCGCCCGTGACGAGCACGGATCGCATGGGCGGTCCTCCTCGCTCGGCGTGGACCTCGGTGCTCGTCACGCTAGCGGCGCTCTCCGCTCGGGAACCAGGGTCGGCCCACGCCTCGGCACCGCGACCGACGCTCCGCCGACCCGCCCGCGCCGGGCGGGGCACGGTCGGCGGAACGGCCCGGCTCGCGCGTGCGCGGGTTCGCTATCGTCGCCCGGACAAACCCGACATCAGGAGGCCGACCCGTGCGAGCGACCGTTCGGACGACCGTGACGATCGTGTGCGCCGGGCTGCTGCTCGCCGCGTGCACGACGCCCGAGCCCGAGCCGACCCCCGCGGCGGCGACCAGCGCGGCGCCGAGCCCGACGCCGACACCGACGCCGACCGCGTCCGGCCCGATCGACCGGTCCGACGACGCCCTGGGCATCCGGTTCGAGGACCTGCCCGACGTCACCGGCGACGCCCGGGCCGCGCTCGACGTCTACACGCTCTTCGAGGTGGAGTTCTGGCGCTCGACCACCGACGGTGCGGTCGCCGGCACGCTCGAGGCCGTCGCGGCTCCGGCCGTGCTCGACGTGGTGCGGACCCAGGTCGACGGCAACGCCGGGTTCGACGTCGGCGGGCAGACCTCCGTCCGCTTTCTCGACGTCCAGGCCGACGCGGCGACCGCCACGATCAGGACCTGCAACGACTCGACGGGCGCCGTCGTCACGCTCGCGGACGGGACGACCCGCACCGGGGCCGAGGTGGGCGCCGCTCCCGCCGTCGTGGTGACGGGCATGACCAAGACGCCGGACCTCCCGTGGCAGGTGACGACCACCGACAACACCGGTGAGCCGTGCTGACGGCAACCCGTCGCGCGCAGGCCGTCGCCGTCGTCGCTGCGCTGGTCGTCCTGGTTACGACGCCCGCGCACGCGGCGTCGACCTTCCGCACCGCGCCCCTGCGTGCGGCCCCGGGAGCCGGTGACGTCTGTCTCGACCGCTCGTGCGGGGGAACGACGACGCCGCCCGGGTCGGGCGGTGGCTCGGGGGTCGGGACGGGTGCCGACGGCGAGGGGATCTCGGTCGTCGTGTGGGGCACGGGCGTGCGCGGCGGGGGTGAGGGCGCGACGTCGGGTCGGCGGACGGTGCGCGCCGCCCCGGCGTGCTTCTACCGGCAGTCGTGGACGGGCCAGGAGTACGCGGACGCGTGGGCGCCCGGTGGCAGCTTCCGTGACCTCCAGCACCACCTGCCGCCGGAGGACACGTTCGAGCCGTGGCCGGGGTACCTCGAGCACCAGGACGACGCCGAGGGGCACTGGTGGTACCCGACGTGCGACAGCGACCGGTTCCCGGACTCCGCGGCGTACCAGGCCGCGTACACGGCGTTCCGTGCCACGCACGACATCGTGTACGTCGAGGCGAGCGAGACGCCGCCGAACGCGCGGGTGGTCCCCCCGGAGACGCTCGCGCAGATCGCGTTCGAGGAGACCGACCTGCCGACCGGTCAGGTGCAGTGGAACCCGCGGCAGGCCGGGGACGGGTCGACGTTCGTCGGCATCGACACGTGGGTGTGGCTCGACGACCCGACCGTGCGGGTGCAGGTCACGGCGGAGATCCCCGGGCTGTCCGCGACGGTCACGTCCACCTTCGAGTCGCTGCGCGTCGAGGCTCCCGGCGCAGACGCCGTCACCTGCACCGGGACGCCGGGGACCGCCTGGGCGGCCGGGGCGACGCAGGGCTGCGCGATCGTGTTCACGCGCTCGTCGGCGCGTGAGGGCGTCAAGGCCGGGCAGAGCCTGCCGACGACGACGCTCACCGCGACCGGCCGGTGGCACGCGACGTGGACCTCGACGGCCACGGCCGGGACGCGGGACGTGGGTGAGCCGCAGACGACGACGGCGACCGCGGAGCTCCCGGTCGCGGAGATCCAGGCCGTCGTCACCCGCTAGGGCGCGCCACGGGCAGGGCCGGGCTACGGCTGCGCCGACCACCGGACGGCGGGTGGGCGCAGCCGAGCCGCCCGGGGGAGGCCGGCGTCGTCGGTCAGGTCGACATCGACGGTCACGACGCCCGACGTCGCCGGGAGGTCGGCCAGCATGAGCTTCGCGCGTCGGAACATCACGAAGTCGTCGCCGGCACCCTGCCCCCACGTGAGGTAGACGAACCGCTCACCCCGGCGCCCCTGCACGGCCGGACCGCGCACGTCCTGGCCGTCGTCGACGACCTCGAGCTCGACGCGCCACTCGGGGTCGGACGCGTCGGCGGGGACGAGCCCGGCCGGTGCGCGCCCGACCTGCACACCGACGTGCACGTCGGCGAACCCGCCGCAGGTGCGGCCCGGGAGGTCGTGCCCACGGATGCGCAGCTCCACACGACGAAAGTACGCCCCTCCACCGGAGCGCGTTCGCCCCGGTGTGAGCGTGAACACGCCTAGTCTGCGCGGTGGACGTTCGCGCGACGGAGGGAGCGGTCGGTGTCCGAGAGCACGCTCGAGGCGCTGGGCGGCCGCGCCCCGCGCCCGGCGCAGTACGGGCACGACGCGCTCGTCGTGTGCGACAACCTCGTGCGCATCTACCAGTCGGGCAGCGTCGAGGTGCAGGCGCTGCAGGGGCTCGACCTGCTCGTGCACGAGGGCGAGATGGTCGCGGTCGTCGGGGCCAGCGGGTCGGGCAAGTCGACGCTGCTCGGAGTGCTCTCGGGGATGGACGCCCCGACCGCCGGCCGGGTGCGGGTCGGGCGCTGGGACCTGATGGCGATGCCCGCGCGCGACCGGGTCGTCTACCGGCGGCAGATGGTCGGCTTCGTGTGGCAGCAGACGTCGCGCAACCTCCTGCCCTACCTGACCGCGCGGCAGAACGTGGCGCTGCCGATCACCACGGTCCCCCGCCGGCAGAAGCGCAGGCGCGCGGACGAGCTGCTCGACCTCGTGGGCGTCGGGCACGTCGCCGACCGACGCCCGCAGGAGATGTCGGGCGGTGAGCAGCAGCGCGTCGCCATCGCGACGGCCCTCGCGAACGCGCCGCAGCTGCTGCTCGCCGACGAGCCCACGGGCGAGCTCGACACGACCACCACGCAGGAGGTCTTCGAGACGCTGCGCACCGTCAACCGCGAGTCCGGCACGACCGTCGTCGTCGTCACGCACGACCCCGCGGTCAGCTCGCTCGTCGAGCGGACGGTCGCGATCCGCGACGGCCGCACCAGCAGCGAGGTCCTGCGCCGCGAGACCGACGGGGACGTCGTCCACGAGGAGTACGCCGTCATGGACCGTGCGGGCCGGCTGCAGGTGCCGCGCGAGTACCGCGAGGCCCTCGCGCTCACGAGCCGCGTTCGGCTCGTGCTCGAGGCCGACCACCTGGCCGTCTGGCGCGACGGCGGTGCCCGGTGAGCCCCACGCCCGGCGCGGCGGTGCAGGTCCGCGGCGTGCACCGCACGTTCGGCAGCGGACGGTCCGCGGTGCACGCGCTGCGCGGTGTCGATCTCGACGTGGCCCCCGGCGAGCTCGTCGCGCTCGTCGGACGCTCGGGGTCGGGCAAGACGACGCTGCTCAACCTCGTCGGCGGGCTCGACCGCCCCGACGAGGGCACCGTGCACGTCGACGGCGTCGACGTCGCCGGGCTCGACGACGACGGGCAGGCCACGCTGCGCCGCGACCGCGTCGCGTTCGTCTTCCAGACGTTCGGGCTCATGCCCGCGCTGACTGCCGCGGAGAACGTCGGCGTCCCCCTGCGGCTGCACGAGGCACCCGTCGACGTGCGCGAACGTCGCGTCGCGATGCTGCTCGAGCTCGTCGGCCTCGCCGAGCACGCCGAGCAGCGACCCGACGAGCTCTCCGGCGGCCAGCAGCAGCGCGTCGCCATCGCCCGCGCCCTCGCCTCGTCGCCCCGTCTCCTCGTCGCCGACGAGCCCACCGGACAGCTCGACAGCGAGACCGGGCTCGCCGTCATGGCGCTCATCCGCGGCGTCGTCGAGGCCGAGGGGATGACGGCGGTCGTCTCGACGCACGACCCCGTGATGATCGCGCTCGCGGACCGCGCGCTCCACCTCGTCGACGGCCAGGTGGTCGAGGCGGTCGCGCGTGGGTGAGCACGTCTGGCGACGCGGCCGCGCCCAGGTGGCCGTGCTCGCGGCGGTGCTCGCCGTCATGGTCGCCGGGTCGGCGCTCGTGGGCGTGTGCGTGCTGCTCACGACCGCGGCCCCGCAGCGTGCGCTGCAGCTCGCGATGTCCGACGCGCCCGCGCCCGACGTGCAGGTCGGGGTCGCGCTGGGCTTCCCCGAG
>NZ_JAAXOY010000241.1 GCF_012396155.1 Cellulomonas septica
CTCGAGCTCGACGACCGCCCACGACAGGGCGGGCAGGCGCACGGTCGCGGTCGAGCCGTCGACCTCGACGCCGTCGAGCGGGACCAGGCCGACGGCGTCGGGGCGGTCCTGCGTGCTCGCGGTGAACCGGTCGCCGCCCTCGGGGACCGTCAGCACCTCGGCGCGGGTCACGCGCGCACCCGTCCACCCGCGCAGGTCGACCGTGACGTCGGCGGCCGCGTCGAGCCCGCGGTGCGCAAGGAACAGCGCGACGCGTCCGTTCTCCTCGTCCCACGTGGCGGAGGCGTCGACGAGGTCGGTGTCGCCGAACTTCCCGGCGTCGTACCGGTCGGACGTGGCGGACACCCGCAGGATCGAACCCCGGGCCAGCGCCGCCATCCGCGCGAACGGCCAGAAGATCGACTGCCGCCACGCGGGACCGCCGGGCTCGGACCGGATGGGCGCGATGACGTTGACGAGCTGCGCCTGGTTGGCGACCTTGACGCGGTCGCCGTGCCGCAGCAGCGAGTTGAGGAAGGTCCCGACGACAACGGCGTCGGTGACGTTGTACTCGTCCTCGATGATCCGCGGGTGCTCCCGCCAGACGCCCTCACGCTCGATGACGTGCGGCTGGTCGGCGGTGTCCTTGCCGCGCTGGTACCAGACGTTCCACTCGTCGAACGAGAGGTTGATGCGCTTGGTGTGCTTGCCGGCGGCGCGCACGGCGTCGGCGGTCGCGATCACGGACTCGATGAAGTGGTCCATGTCGACGGCGGACGCGAGGAACGACGCGTGGTCGCCCTCGTCCTCCTGGTAGTAGGCGTGCAGCGAGACGTAGTCGACGTACTCGTACGCGTGCCGCAGGACGGTCTGCTCCCACGTGCCGAACGTCGGCATGCCGGAGTTCGACGACCCGCACGCGACGAGCTCGATGGTCGGGTCGACGAGCCGCATGGCCTTCGCGGTCTCCTGCGCGATCCGCCCGTACTCCTCGGGCGTCTTGGCGCCCATCTGCCACGGGCCGTCCATCTCGTTCCCCAGGCACCACAGCTTGATGTCGAACGGCTCCGGGTGGCCGTTCGCGGCGCGCAGGTCGGACAGCGCGGTGCCGCCGGGGTGGTTCGCGTACTCGACGAGCTGACGCGCCGCCTCGACGCCGCGCGTGCCGAGGTTGACGGCCTCCATGACCTCGACGCCCGCGACGCGCGCCCAGTCGACGAACTCGTGCAGCCCGAACGCGTTGGTCTCGACGGTGTGCCAGGCGCCGTCGAGCCGCCGCGGCCGCTGGTCGACGGGCCCGACGCCGTCCTCCCACCGGTAGCCGGACACGAAGTTGCCGCCGGGGTACCGGACGACGGTCACCCCCATCTCGCGGACGAGGTCGAGCACGTCGGTGCGGAAGCCCTGCGCGTCGGCGGCCGGGTGCCCGGGCTCGTAGATGCCCGTGTAGACGCACCGGCCCATGTGCTCGACGAACGAGCCGAAGATCCGGCGGGGCACCTCCCCGACGGTGAAGTCGCGGTCGAGGACGAGTCGTGCCTGGGTCATGGGTCTCCTCAGGGTGCTGCGGGTGGTGCGCGGTGCGGGAGGGCGGCGGCCCGGTGGGTGGTCCGGGCCGCCGCCGGGGACGTCACTGACCGCCGAAGCCGGTGGTCGAGAAGCCCTTGATGACCTGCCGCTGGAAGAACAGGAAGACGACGATCAGCGGCAGCGCGGCGAGCACGGCGGACGCCATCGTCTGCGCGTACTGCAGGCCGTACGCGCTCTTCACCGTCTGCAGGCCGACCGGCAGGGTCATGAGCGAGGCGTCGCTCGTGATGATGAACGGCCACAGGAAGTTGTTCCACGCGGCGACGAACACGAAGATCGCCACGGCCGCGAGGATGGGCCGCGACAGCGGCAGCACCACGGACCAGAAGATCCGCAGCCGTCCGGCACCGTCGATCCGGGCGGCGTCCTCGAGCTCGACCGGGACCTGCTCGAAGAACTTCTTGAGCACGAACACCATGGCCGGGTGCACGAGCTGCGGGAGGATGATCGCCCAGTACGTGTCGACGAGGTCGAGCGCGAGCATCTCGTAGAACAGCGGGACGATCAGCACGGGCGGCGGCACGATGATCGACGCGATGATCAGCCAGAACAGCCACTTGCGGCCGCGGAAGTCGATCCGCGCGAGCGCGTAGCCCGCGAGCGACGACACGGTCAGCGTGACGGCCGTGATGACGACCGCAGTGAGCAGGCTGTTCCAGGTCCAGAGCGGGATGTTCCCCTCGCGCAGCACGCTCGCGTACGCGTCGGTCGTGAAGCCGTCCGAGGGGAACCAGGACACGGGCGTGGCCGCGGCGGCGGTCTCCGACTTGAACGACGTGAAGACGGCCCACAGGAAGGGCAGCAGCCAGACGACGGCGAGCACGACGAGCGCGAGGATCGCGAGGAGGCGGCTCGGGCTCGCGAAGCGCTCGCCGACGCGCAGCCCGGCGGCGTGCGAGAAGCGTCCCTGGGGGCGGCGTCGACGGCCTCCGACGACGCCGGCGGCACCGGCGTTGGGCTGGGGTGCGACGGTGGTGGTCATCGGGCGCTCCTCCGCGACGTGAACCCGACCTGCGCCAGCGACACGATGATGATGACCGCGAAGAACACGTACGCGATCGCCGACGCGTAGCCGAACCGGTACCCGGTGAAGCCGGACTCGAAGATGTACTGGACGACGGGGCGGGTCACGCCGCCGGGGCCGCCGTTGGTCATGATGTAGATCTGGTCGAAGACCTTGAGCGACGCCAGGATCTGCAGGATCACGATGAGCACGGTCGTCGGGCCGAGCTGCGGGATGGTGATGGACCACAGCTGCCGCCAGCGGCCGGCGCCGTCGAGCGCGGACGCCTCGTACTGCTGCTCGGGGATGTTCTGCAGCGCCGTCAGGTAGAGCAGGAAGTTGAAGCCGACGGTCCACCAGAGCGTCTCGACGACGACCGCGAGCATCGCCCACCGGGTGTCCTGCAACCACGCCTGCCCCTCGACCCCGAGCCCGCTCAGCAGGTAGTTCACGAGCCCGAGCTGCGGGTTGTACATCCAGATCCAGAACTGCGCGGCGACCGTCGACGCGAGCAGGAACGACATGAAGAACGACAGCCGCCACAGCCACTGGCCGGGCAGGCCCTGGTGCACGAGCAGCGCCATGACGAGCGCGACGAGCACGAGCGGCACCGTCGAGAGCACGGTGAACCACAGCGTGTTGAGCATGGAGCGCCACATGATCGGGTCGCGCAGCGCCTCGACGTAGTTGTCGAGGCCGAGGAACGCGCCGCCGGCGCCGGTGATCGACTCACCGGTGAACGACAGGTAGAACCCGTGCAGGAGGGGCCAGAGCAGGAACATCGCGAAGACGACGACGAACGGCGTGACGAACAGCCACCCGATGCGGGTGTCGCGCGAGCGTTGCGCGCGGGTCACGGACCGTTCCGACGTCGACCCGGGCCGGGTGCGGCCGGGTGCGGCGGTTGCGGCAGAGGACACGATCGGACTCCTTCGTCGGATCGGGCGGTCGGGTCGGCAGGAAGGGCGTCAGACCGGGTTCGGCTTGGAGAGCTGCACGTCGACGCGGCGCACGAAGGCCCCGAAGCCCTCGGCGGGGTCGGCGCCGTTGAGGTACACGTTCTGGACGGTCTCGAGGAAGTAGCTCTGGAAGTCGCTCCCGGAGCCCGTGAACCACGCCTCGGGGTCGTAGTTGAGGATCTCGGCCGCGGGTGCGTAGTGCGCCTGCGGGACGAGGTCCTGGTACTCGGGGCTCTGCACGACCGGCTGGTAGGCGGGGATGTGCCCGGCCTCGGCCCACGCGAACGAGTTCTGCAGGATGTCCGCGACGAACCGGTACGTCGCGCGCCGCTGCTCGGGGTCCGGGTCGGACTGGTGGGGCAGCGTGAAGGCGTGCGAGTCCGCGTACGCGGCGGGCGTGCCGAACAGCGTCGGGATCGGCATCGCGTCGAACGGGATGCCGGCCTTCTTGGCCGTCGGCAGCTCCCAGACGCCCGTGAAGAACATCCCGCTCTCCCCCGACATGAACTCCGCGACGGCCGTGCCGTAGTCGCCGTCCGGGGCGCAGATCGTGCCGTCGAGCAGCGTCTGGATGTACTCGAGCGACTCGACCGCCGCGTCGGTGTCGACCTCCGCCCGGCTGCCGGACAGGTCGAACTCGGCGTCGTGCTGCTTGTAGAGCGTGTAGAACAGCCGCCACATCTGGGCGCCGTCACCGAGGTACCCGTACGAGAGCCCGTGCTTGCCGGTGACGCCCTGCATGGCCCGCGCGACCTCGAGGAACTGGTCGGCGTCCTCGATCGGTGCGAGCTGCCCGTCCGTCCCGAGCACGCCCGCCTGCTCGGCGACGTCGGTGTTGTAGAACATCACGAACGGGTGCGAGTCGAGCGCGATCGAGTACTGCGTCCCGTCGAGCCCGCCCTTCTCCCAGACGCGCGGCAGGAAGTCCTGCTCGGTGACGTCGAACTCCGCGAGGAGGTCGAGGTCCCAGGCGTCGAGCAGGCCGCCGGGCGCGTACCCGGCGATGCGCGACGCGTGCATGATCGCGGTGTCGGGGGCGCGACCGCCGACGCTCGCCATCGCGAGCTTCGTGTAGTACGGCGCACCCCACGCGAGGACGGTCTGCGTCGCGTGGTAGCCGTGGTCGAGGCCGTTCACGTCGTCGACGAGGCCCGCCATGTTGATGCCGTCGCCGCCCGACAGCAGGTGCCAGAACGACAGCTCGCGCACGCCGTCCGCGGCGGCGGTCGGGGACGCGCAGCCCGCGAGCGCCCCGGCGGCCGCGACGCCGCCGATCGCCGCGAGG
>NZ_JAAXOY010000242.1 GCF_012396155.1 Cellulomonas septica
GGTCGGCGGTCTCGACGTGCTCGTCGTCGACCTCACGGGCGGGCTCGCGCCGTCGCTCACCGCGCTCGCCCAGCCGGGCAGCCGGGCCATGTCGACACCCGCGGCGACGTCGGTCGCCGCCGCCGGCGCGGTCCTCGACGCGCTGGTCCGCCGCGTCGACCTCGTGCAGATGGCACGCTCTGCGGGCGCGATGGACGCGCTCGGCGGGGACGACGCCCACCGGCTCCTCGTCGTGCACGACTTCCCGACCGCGTTCGACGACGCGGCCGTGGGCCGCCTGCGCTACCTCGTCGACGAGGGACCGTCGGCAGGCGTCCAGGTGCTGCTCACGGGCACGCAGAGCCCGGTCCACGAGGGCAGCCCGCTCGTCACGACCCTGTTCCGCGAGTCCGTGCGCCTGCCCGTCGAGCCCGACGACCACCTCGCCGACGCCTGGACGCACACGCAGTGGCGGTACACGCCCGACCTCGGCCCGGACGACGCGTCGGTGGTCGACGGCGTCCTGCGCGCCGCGGCCACGGACCTGCGCTGACCGTTCCACCCGGGGCGCCACCGGTCGGTCGACCGGGCCTGGCATCATGCGGCCGTGACCTCGTGGGACGAGCGCGACAGCGCTGACCTGGCACGCCGCCGCTCGCTGCTGTCGCTGCCGATGATCCCGCTGCGTCGGGACGCACGCCGCTGGCTGCAGCCGGAGGGCTGGCCGGACATGCGGCGGTGGGTGTACGACCCGGTGGCCGTCGGCGTCGGACCGGACGGGCGGGTGCTGTCACTCGTCCGCGACCGCGAGCGCGGTGACCGCCTCCTGCTGGACCGGACCGACGCGGCCGCGCCTCCCGTCGTGCTCGACGGCGCGGTGGACGCGACGTTCGTGCAACCGCTCCCCGGCGGCAGGGTCCTGCTGGTCGCGGCGCGTGCCCGCAGACGCGAGACCAACGCGCAGGTGTGGGACGCGGACGGGCGGCTCGTGACGGCCGGCTTCGTCGGTGACGCGATCGAGCACGTCCTCACGACACCCGCCGGGGCGGTGTGGATCGCGTACTTCGACGAGGCCTCCGACGACATCAGCACGCGCAGGCTCGTCCGCTTCGACGAGGACCTGCACATCCGCTGGTCGTATCCAGGTTCGGAGCGCGGCCTGCCGAGCCTGTTCGACGTGTATGCGCTGAACGTGAGCGGGGAGGCCGCCGTGTGCTACGCGTACACGGAGTTCCACCTGGTGCGCGCCGAGGGCGACGCGGCGACGGATCTCGGCGCGACGGGCGTGACGGGCGCGGCGGCCGTCCTCGTCGACGGGGAGCGCGGCGCGTTCGTCGGTGGCTACGGTGCCGACTTCGACGTCGTCACGCCGTTCCGGCTGCGCCCCGACGGGATCGAGGTCGGCGAGCCCGTGGGCCGTCTTGTGATGCCCGACGGGCGGGAGCTCCGGCGCAGGAGGCTGACGGCGCGTGGTGGCGAGCTGCACGTGGTCGGGGAGCACCGGCTGCTGCACCAGGTCTCGCTCGACGACCTGCTCGACGGCCCCCGGCACTGAGCCCCTGTCGTCCCTGGCTGCCGCGCACGGCGGCCCGTGCGACCGAGCGCGTCCGAGCACGGCGGAGGGCGTAGGTTCAGCGCCGTGGAGGCGCACCAGGTCGACGAGCGCGACACGCAGTGGGAGGTAGTCGACGCGACGTACCGCGTCGTGGTCGTCACGGAGGGCGGGACGGCGTTCACGACGTTCGACCTGTCGGGCTGCACCGCGGCCGACGCGCTGCGGTGGGCGGCTGACCGCCCCGGCGCGGAGCGGTCAGCCGTCGCGGTCAGGCTCGTCGACTCGGGCGGAAGGCCCGGGATCGTCTGGCTGACACCGCCTCCCGAGTCCGCGGCGGTCGACCGGCGGCGGTGAGGACGGGCGGCCCCGTCGCGTGGCTCAGCAGAGTCGGACTCGTCCCAGCGCCGAGTTCACCGCGGCGGTGTAGGCCTCGTACCCGTCGGCCGTCGGGTGGAACGCCGCGGGGTCGGTGGGTCCGAGGATCCACGGGTCGGGCGCGTTCGCGCCGTGGTCCGTGAAGCGCTTGCGGACGTCGACGGACTGGAACCCCGCGCGGTCGGCCGCAGCCGAGATGACGGCGGCGAGGGTGTCCGCCGCGGTGTTGAGCGCCGTGAGCTCGGCCACCGAGGCCGCGAGGTAGGCCCCGTGCTCGGGCGAGAAGAGCCGCGGGTACCCGGTGACGACGACGCGGGCGTCGGGTGCGGCCGCCGCGACCTGCGCATACACGGTGTCGAGGAGCGCGGGGAGCTCGCCGCGGATGCGCGCGTCGACGAGGGCGGTCGCACCTGCGCACTGCGCGTCGGTGCCGCCGAGGCACGCGACGACCGCGGTCGACCAGCCGACGTCGTTGCCGCCGATGCTCAGGGTCACGAGGTCGGTGTCGGCGTCGAGCGCGGCGAGCTGGCCGCCCGTGACGAGCGAGACGGTGGTCGCGCCCGCGCAGGCGACGAAGTCGTCGAGCCGGAGGCGGTGCCGCCCGTCGAGCTGCACCGGGTAGGCCGCCTCCGACCGTCCGCACGCGGTGTAGGGCGGGACGCCGTAGCCCGAGGCGTACGAGTCGCCGAGCGCGTCGTAGACGACGCGGTGTCGTGGCCCCGCGGACGCGGTCGTCGCGACCGAGCCGACGAGGAAGAGCGCGGCGATCACCGTCAGGAGCGCGGACGTCGTCGTCCGCCGTGGACGCGTCATGAGTGTGACGGTAGTCACATCAGCGCCGCGCTGCGCGCCGCGGCACGGGAGGTCAGCCGCGGCGCACCGCGTACCGGGTCCAGACGGTGCCGTTGCCGAAGGCGCGCTGCTCGACGAGGTCGAGGTCGAGCCGCACGTCGTCGGGCCAGAACCGCAGGCCGCCGCCGACGGACACGGGCGCGACGTACGGCTGGACCTCGTCGACGATCCCGGCGCGCAGGGCGTGCGCCGCGAGGGTCGGTCCGTCGATGGTGACGTCGTGGTCGAGCGCGTCGACCCGGGCACGCACCGCGACGGGGTCGAAGGTGCGCTCGACCGTGGTCCGCCGGGTCGTGGGGGCGTCGAGGGTCGTGGAGTAGACGACCTTGTCGGCGGCCTGCCAGACCTCGGCGTAGTGCCGGACGAAGTCCGGCGGGTCGGGGGTGTCGAGCGCGGTCTCCCAGAACGACATCGTCTCGTACATGCGCCGGCCGTAGAGGTAGGTGCCGACGGACCGCGACTGGTCGGACACGAAGTCGTGCAGCACGGGGTCGAGCGCGCCGCCCCAGTCGCTGCTGCCGTCGGTGTCGGCGGCGTACCCGTCGAGCGAGGTGAACATCGAGTAGATGAGCTTTCCCATGCGTCGAACGTAGGGCCGCCGGGGCCTCTTGACAAGATTTGTTGTCAAGCGCGACGGTGGTGCCATGCAGGACGTCGAGGTCATCGAGGACGCGGAGGCTGCGGCCGCCGCGCTGGACCCGGTCCGGGCACGGCTGCTCGCCGAGCTGGCCGTCCCGGCCTCCGCCGCCGGGCTCGCCGCCCGCGTCGGCATCACGCGCCAGAAGGTCAACTACCACCTCAAGGCGCTCGAGGCGCACGGGCTGGTCGAGCTCGCCGAGGAGCGCCGGCACGGCGGCATCACCGAGCGGGTGCTGCAGGCGTCGGCGGCGGCGTACGTCGTCTCCCCCGCGGCCGTGACGGTGTCCGCGGCCGATCCCGACAAGAAGGCCGACCACCTCTCGGCCGCCTACCTCGTCGCGCTGGCCGGTCGCGTGGTCCGCGAGGTCGGCACGCTCGCGCGCCGCGCCGGCGCGTCCGGCAGGCGGCTGCCCACGCTCACGATCGACACCACGATCGGCTTCCGGTCGGCCGCGGACCGGGCGGCCTTCGCCGACGACCTCACCGCCGCGGTGCTCGAGCTGGCCGCGCGCTACCACCACGACGACGGGCGCCCGCACCGGCTCGTCGTCGCAGCCCACCCCCTGCCCGCCCCCCACCCCCTCACCGAGGAGACGAGCTCATGACCACCACCACCACGCCGGACGTCCCGTACCGCCTGGAGTTCAGCGTCGAGGTCCCCGGCACGCCCGAGCAGGTGTGGCAGGCCATCGCCACCGCGACGGGCATGAGCGGCTGGTTCACGCAGACCGAGCTCGAGGAGCGCGAGGGCGGCGCGCTGCGCTTCGTCATGGGCCCCGAGATGGACTCGGTCGGCCAGGTCGTGCGCTGGGACCCGCCGCACCGCCTCGTCTACGAGGAGGACTGGGCCCGCCTCATGGGCAAGGACCCCGACGCGCTGAGCCCGCTCACCTCCGAGTTCGTCGTCGAGGCCCGGTCCGGCGGCACGTGCGTCGTGCACGTCACGAGCAGCGGGTTCGGCATCGGCGCCGACTGGGAGTCGGAGTGGTGGGACGACCTCGGTGCCGAGTGGCGGCCGTTCTTCGACAACCTGCGCACGTACCTCGCGCACTTCCCCGGCCAGCAGGCGACGCACCTCGACGTCACGGCGTCGCACCCCGGCGACGTCCCGGCGGTCTGGACCGCCCTGCGCGACGGGCTCGGGCTCGCCACGGAGGGCGAGACGATCGACGTGCGCGGCTCGACCGGTGTCGTCGAGCGGGTGGGCGAGAAGCAGGCGCTGGTCCGGCTCACCGCACCCGTGCCCGGCGTGCTCAACGTCTACGCGTACGGCGAGGGCGACGGGAAGGCCACCGCCGGCGTGCGCGCGTTCCTGTTCTCCCCCGACGCCCCGGACTACCTGCGACGCGAGGAGCCGCGCTGGCAGGCCTGGCTCGACGAGCTCGCCGTCCCGGCCTGATCAGCGCGCGCGTGCCGCGGCGGCGCGGGCGGCGGACTCGACCCCGGCCCGGTGCTCCG
>NZ_JAAXOY010000243.1 GCF_012396155.1 Cellulomonas septica
CTGCCGAGCAGCCGGACGCGGTCCGCGGCGAGCGACGCCGTGCCGCGCAGCCGCTCGCGCAGCGACGACAGGCGGTACCAGACCTCGGTGACCTCGGTGAGGTGCGGCGTCGCCTCGGCGGCCTCCCGCTCCAGGGCGGCGAGCCCGTCGCGGGCAGCGGCGAGGGCCTGCTCGACCTCGGCGCGGCGGGCGAGCAGCGCGGACTCGTCGGCGATCTCCTGCTCGAGCGTCGCGCTGAGCTGGGCGAGGTCGTCGGCGAGCAGGCGGGCGCGGGCGTCGCGCAGGTCGGACTGGACCACCGCGGCCTTGCGGGCGACCTCGGCCTGCCGCCCCAGCGGGCCGAGCTGGCGACGGATCTCGCCCGTCAGGTCGCCGAGCCGCGTGAGGTTGGCCTGCATCGCGTCGAGCTTGCGGAGCGCCTTCTCCTTGCGCTTGCGGTGCTTGAGGACGCCCGCGGCCTCCTCGATGAAGCCGCGCCGCTCCTCGGGCGTCGCACGCAGCACCGCGTCGAGCTGGCCCTGCCCGACGATGACGTGCATCTCGCGGCCCAGGCCGGAGTCGGACAGCAGCTCTTGGATGTCGAGCAGCCGGCAGCCCTGCCCGTTGATCGCGTACTCCGACCCGCCGCTGCGGAACAGCGTCCGGGAGATCGTGACCTCGGTGTACTCGATCGGCAGGGCGCCGTCGGTGTTGTCGATGGTCAGCGCGACCTCGGCGCGGCCCAGCGGCGGGCGGCCGGCGGTGCCGGCGAAGATGACGTCCTCCATCTTGCCGCCGCGCAGCGACTTGGCGCCCTGCTCCCCCATGACCCACGCGAGCGCGTCGACGACGTTCGACTTGCCCGACCCGTTCGGGCCGACGACGCAGGTGACACCCGGCTCGAAGCTCAGCGTCGTCGCCGAGGCGAACGACTTGAACCCCCGCAGGGTGAGGGTCTTGAGGTGCACGGGGGAAGCCTAGGACGTGGACGGCGGGCGGTCGGGGACGCGGGGCGCGTCCGCCGGCCGCCCGCCGTCGGTGTCCGTGCTGCTGCCGGTGCTGTGCCGTCGTCGCCGTCGTCAGAGCGAGGGGAACCAGAGCGCGATCTCGCGCGCCGCCGACTCCTCGCCGTCCGAGCCGTGCACGAGGTTCTGGATGACCTTGAGGCCCCAGTCGCGGGACAGGTCCCCGCGGATCGTGCCGGGGGCGGCGACGGTCGGGTCGGTCGCCCCTGCGAGCGAGCGGAAGCCCTCGATCACGCGGTGCCCCTCGACGACCGCGGCCAGCACCGGGCCGGACCGCATGAACTCGACGAGCGGCTCGAGGAACGGCTTGCCGGCGTGCTCGGCGTAGTGCTCCGCGAGCAGGGCCTCGTCGGCCTCGCGGAGCTCGACGGCGACGAGCGTGTAGCCCTTCGCCTCGATGCGACGCAGGATCTCCCCCACCAGACCCCGGCGGACTCCGTCGGGCTTGACGAGGACCAGGGTGCGCTGCGTGTCAGTCATGGGCGTCACCCTAACGGGGGCGCCCGGGCGGCCCGGTGATGTGTCCGTGAACGGTCAGGGGCCGACCATGCCGGGGTGGGCGGCGTCCCACTCGGCGCGCTCGCGGTCGATGCGGCCGCCGACGCGCAGCGAGAAGACCCACATCGCGGCGAACACCGCGCCGACGACGAACATCATCGGGACGACGAACCCGCAGGCCAGGACGACGACCTGCGCGACCGACCCCGCGACGTAGCCGCCGGGGCGACCGACCCAGCCGGCGAGCACGACCAGGACGACCGTGAGCGAGCCGCCGACCCACCACACGGTGGCGGTGTCGGCGACCCGCAGGCCGTACGCCACGAGCGTCGCGAAGAACACCACGAAGGCCTCGAGGACCAGCACCGTCTGGGTGAACTGCGGCTTCGCGGGGCGCTTGCGGCGCACGGCCTGCGGGTCGGTCGAGCTCATCGCGTCAGGTTACCGGGCACCCACGGCGTCGCCGTCGGTGGTCCGGTCGCCGGCGGCGGCCGTCCGGGCGTCGTCGAGCGCGGGCGCCGAGAGCTCGTCGACGACGAC
The DNA here is from genome assembly GCF_012396155.1 of Cellulomonas septica. Lineage (GTDB taxonomy): Bacteria > Actinomycetota > Actinomycetes > Actinomycetales > Cellulomonadaceae > Cellulomonas > Cellulomonas septica. Next base: position 2,043 of record NZ_JAAXOY010000243.1, read on the forward strand.
CGCGCCGTCGACCGTCGCGTCGGCGTGGACCGCACCCGCACGCACGTCGTCGGCCGCGACCGCCTCACCGCGCGCGACCATGCCGGCGACGTCGGAGAGCTTGACCTCCTTGAGGAACAGCGCAAGGACGAACCCGACGACGACGAGCGGGATGAAGTACCAGAACGACGACGAGAGGCTGCTCGCGTAGGCGTCGATGACGCCGGTCTTGAACGGCTCGGGCAGCTGCTGGACGACGTCGGGCGTGAGGCCGGACGCCTCGCCGCCCGAGCCGGCGGGCACGCCCGCGAACACGTCGGTGACCTGCTCGATGAGCCGGCTCGTGAACATCGTCGAGAACACGGCGACACCGACGGCCGCACCGATCTCGCGGAAGAAGTTGTTCGCCGACGTGGCGGTGCCGAGCTCGTGCGGGTCGACCGCGTTCTGCACGGCCAGGACGATCGTCTGCATGACGAGGCCCATGCCGGCGCCGAGCACGAAGATCATCGCGCCGAACAGCCACATCGACATGTCGCCCGTGATGCGGGTCAGCCACACCATGCCGACGGTCGTGATCGCGAGGCCCGCGACGGGGAAGATCTTGTAGCGGCCGGTCTTCGTGATCGCGATGCCGGAGCCGATCGCGGTGAGCATGACGCCCGCCATCATCGGCAGCAGGAGGTAGCCGGACTGCGTGACGCCCACGCCGGTCGACATCTGCAGGAACGTCGGCAGGAACGCCAGCGCCGAGAACATGCCCATGCCGAGGATGAAGCCGATCGCGGTGGCGATCGTGAAGGTGCGGTTGCGGAACAGGCGCAGCGGCAGCAGCGGGTCGGACGCCTTGAGCTCGGCCACGATGAACAGCGCGATCGAGAGCAACGTGCCGACGACGAGCGCGAGCAGGCCCAGGTCGGACCAGTCGTAGCCGCGCTGCCCGCTCCAGCTCTCCCAGCTCGTGGCGAGGACCAGGCCGGACGTGCCGAGGACGACGAAGAGGATGCCCGCGACGTCAATGCGGCGGCCCGAGCGGTGCGACGGGAGCTTGAGCGCGAACCACGCGACGGCGAACGCCGCGATGCCGACGGGGATGTTGATCCAGAAGCACCAGCGCCAGTCGGCGTGCTCGGTGAACAGGCCGCCGAGCAGCGGGCCGACGACGGCCGCGATGCCGAACAGCGCTCCCATGGGGCCCATGTACTTGCCGCGGTCCTTGGCGGGGACGATGTCGGCGATGATCGCCTGCGACAGGATCATGAGGCCACCGCCGCCGAGGCCCTGGATGCCGCGGCCGACGACGAGCCAGCCGAACGACCCGGCGAAGCCCGCGACGGCGGACCCGGCGGTGAACAGCGCGATCGCGACGAGGAACGGCCAGCGCCGCCCCCAGATGTCACCGAACTTGCCGTAGAGCGGCATGACGATCGCGATGGCCAGGATGTAGGCCGTCACGACCCAGCCCTGGTGCTCGACGCCGTCGAGCTCGCCGACGATGGTCGGCATCGCGGTGCCGACGATCGACTGGTCGAGCGACGACAGGAACATGCTCGCCATGAGGGCGCCGAAGATGAGCCAGACGGTGCGGGGCGTGAGGACGACGAGCGGCTTGTCGCTCGCTCCCACGTCGGGGACGGTGGCGGTGGCCATGGGGTTCCTTGCTCCTGGAGGGGACGGGGATGGCGTGGTCGTGCGGGCGCGCGCGGGCGCCCGGGCTCGTCGTGGGCGGCGAGCAGATCGGGAGGGTCAGTCGGCGAGCAGCGCGCGCAGCTCCCCGACGACGGTGTGCAGGTGGTCGCGGATCTCGCCCTCGCTGCCCCCGGACTCCCAGCGCACGAACGTCGCGTGCGTGAGGAAGAGTGCGAGCGAGGCGACGGTGTCGGGCGAGTGGACGGGGTCGTCACCCAGGCGCCGGGCGACGAGCGACATGAGGTTGCCCTTGTGCTTGTCGAGCCAGGCCAGGTGGCGGGCGAGCAGCCGGGGCTCCCGCGCGGCGATGGCGAGGCCCTTGGCCATGCGCGCCCGACCGGGCGGCGCGGCGTCGAGCAGCGAGCCGACGAGGTGCTCGAGGTCGGTCACGAGGTGCCCGGTGGGTCCGCCGGACGCGAACTCGTCCTCGACGACCGGGTCGATCGGGTACGTGGCGTGCCCGAGGACGGCGTCGTCCTTCGTCTCGAAGTAGTTGAAGAACGTGCGGACGGAGACGCCGGCGGCCTCGCAGATCGCCTCGACCGTGACGGCGTCGAGGCCGTCGCGGTCGACGAGGCGGTGGGTGGCGTCGATGAGCGCGTCGCGACGGGCGCGCTTCTTGCGCTCGCGGAGCCCGAGGGCGCCGACGAGCTCGGCGATGCTGGGCGCCGAGTCGTCGACGGGCCGGGTGTCGGCGGGGTCGGCGAGCCCGTGCGTGGCGTCGACTTCCTGCATGGGATGCAACATTACATCCACTGCAACTTTGCAGTCCATGCAGTTTCTGTGCCGTCGCTCACCCGGCCCATCCGCTGCCCGGCCGCGCTACGGGCCGCGTCAGACCTCCCCGAAGCCGCCCTCCACCGCGGCGAGCAGCGCGTCCCGCGCCTCGGCGGCCTGCGGGCCCTCGGCCTCGACGACGATCTCCTGCCCCTGCACGGCACCGAGCTTCATGAGCTGCAGGACGCTCGCCGCGTCGACGCCGTTGACCCGGACCCGCGCGTCGTAGCCGGCGATCATGCGGGCCACGATCGCCGCGGGTCGCGCGTGCAACCCGAGCGGGTTGCGCAGCACCGCGGACCCACGGGCCACGTCGTCCCCCTCCGCCGCCGGGGCGGCGGGCTCGCTCGGTGGCACCGCCGCGAACGTC
>NZ_JAAXOY010000244.1 GCF_012396155.1 Cellulomonas septica
CGCCTCGCTCGCCGCCGTCGCGCTCGCCGTCGCCCTCCCGTGGCCCGTGCTGGTCACGAGCCTGCTGTGGGTGCTGCTGGTCCGACCGGGTGCCGAGCCCGTCACGCTCGAGCTCGGCGGGATCACCGCGACCGACGTCGACGCGGCGATCGTCCTCGCCACCGTGGCCGCCGCCGCCGTCGTCGTGCTGCCCCGTCGACGGACGACGGACCTGCTCGACGACGCGGCCGACCGGTCGCCGTCGGTCCTGACGACCGCCGACTGGTTGTGGGTGCTGGCGTGGCCCGCGTGGTTCGTCGCCCGTGCGGCGTTGCCCGACGTCGGCACGGCCGCGGTCGGGGCGGCCCCGCTGGTCGACCTGCGGCTCCTCGAGGCGTTCCTCCTGCTGCTGCCGCTCGCGGTCGTCGCGACCCGACGCGGAGCACTGGTGGTCGTGCGCGGGCTGATCGGTGTCGCCGCCCTCGCGTCGGTGATCGCGGTCCTCGGTGCGGTGGCGCTGCGGTCGGGGGTCCTGCCGCCGATGGAGCTCCCCGTCGTCAACCTCTCGGGCGCCGCCGCGCGCGACGTCAGGCCCGGCGCCGAGATCGTCGTCGTCATCAGCGCCGTGGTGCTGCTGCTGTCCCGGACCGTGGCGGGACGTCTGCGCCCCCTGCTCCTCGGCCTGCTCGGCATCGAGCTGCTCGTCTCCCAGACCCTGAGCATGGTGCTCGCGATCGCGGCCGGGGTCGGTGCGACGCTCCTGGCCGCGTGGCGCAGGGTCAGCACCGGTGTCCGCCTCGGAGCCGCCGTCCTCCTGCTGGCCTCGCTCGCGCTCGTGAGCGGGGTGCTCGACCCGGGTGGGCGCTACGACCTCGCGCAGCGCAGCGAGCAGGTCTCGGGCCAGTACCGGCTGTCCGAGGTCCGCACCATGACCGAGGCGATCACGGAGACCCCGCTCACCGCCCTGGTCGGGCCGGGTGTGGGCACCGAGCTGGCGTTCGCGGGTGAGCTCGTGAACTCGGTGAAGCGCGACTCGCACAACGTGTTCCTCACGATCATGCTGAAGTCCGGCCTCGTCGGCCTGGTCCTCTTCGTCGCGCCGCTCGCCCGGGTCGCGGTGCGCGCCGCGCGCCGCGGGGGAGAGGTCGGACGCGCGCTGGGCGGAGCCGCGGTCGCCGTGCTCGTCGTGAGCCTCACCGTCCCCTGGTGGTGGACCGTCAACGGCATGGTGGCGGTGCTCGCGCTGTACGTCGCGTCGGCGGCCTACGGCAACGTCCCCCGGGGGCGCCCGTGAGGTCGATCGCGACCGCCGCCCGGCGGCTCACCGCCCGCCCCGACGCCCGGCTCGTGGCCGCGAACTTCACGGGCGTGGCCCTCGGCCTCGTCTCGGCAGCGCTCCAGGCGCGCGCGCTCGGACCGACCGGCCGGGGCGAGATCGCGATCGCGATCGCACCGGCCACCGTCATCGCGATCCTCATGGGGTTCGGGCTCCCCGACTACTTCGGGCGGCGGTCCGCCCAGGGCGCCGACCGCCACGTGTCAGCATCGGTCGCGGCGGTGCTGGCGCTCGTGAGCGCACTCGTGTGCGCCGTCCCGTACGTGCTCTTCGTCGACTTCCAGACGGATCCCGGGACAGCCTCGCGCGTGCTCCTGGTGGTGTACGCGGCCGTGTCGCCCGTGATCGTGTACGGCACCTGCACGGGGGCCGTCGCCGCGGGCCACGGCGCGTGGCGCGGGGTCGTCCTGTCGCGCTTCGTCCCCCAGCTCGTGACCGTCGCCGGGCTGCTCGCGCTGACCGTCGCGGGACCGTCACCGCTGAACGTCGGCCTGCTGCTCGTCGCGACCACGCTGTTCGGCAGCCTCCTCCCCGGGGTGCTGGGCAGGGTGCTGCCGACCGCGGCGCCGACGGTCGCCGAGGCCAGGGCCGCCGTGCGGTTCGGGCTCCGGGGATGGCCCGCCGGCTCCGTCGCGCTGCTCAACCAGCGGGTCGACCTGCTCCTGCTCTCGGTCCTCGCGACGCCGTACGACCTCGGGCTCTACGCCGTCGCCACGACCCTCGCCGCCACGCTCAACGGCGTCGCCGTCTCGATCGCCATCCCGCTCCGGAACCGCATCGTGCGCGGGGAGCACGACGTCGTGCCCGGCGCGTCCACCGCCGTCCTCGCGATCCTGCTCGCGTGCGGTGCGGTGCTCGCGGTGTCGCTGCCGGTCCTGATCCCCCTCGTCCTCGGGACGGGCTTCCTGCCGGCGCAGCCGGCGATGGTCGTCCTGCTGCTCGCGCAGGCACCGCTCGGCGCGGTCATCGTCCTCACCCAGGCCCTCATCGCCCTCGGGCGGCCCGGGGCACCGCTCGTCGGCGAGGCGCTCGCGCTCGTCGTCACGGTGACGCTGGTCCTGGCGACCTACCGTCAGCACGGCATCGTGGCGGCCGCGCTCGCGAACCTCGCGGGCAACCTCGTGAGCTGGGCCGTCCTCGTCCACCTCGTGCGACGCCACGTGACGCGTGCGCCCCTGCGTGCGTTCCTCCTCCCGTCGCGACGCTCGATCGCCGCCCTGAAGGAGGCCTGACGTGCCCGCCGACGTCGACGTCGTCGTGGTGACCCACGACTCCGGACGCCACCTCCCCGCGCTCGCGGGCTCGCTCGCGGCGGCCGGCGACCGGGTCGCGTCGGTGACCGTGGTCGACAACCGCTCGTCCGACGGCAGCGCGGACCTGGCCCTCACGCTGCCGTTCCCCGGCGAGCTCACCGTCCTCGACGCGGGCGCGAACCTCGGCTTCGGGCGCGCGGTCAACCTGGCGGCCGCGGCGCCGTCGACGCGTGCGCCGTACCTCCTCGTGCTCAACCCGGACGCAGCGGTCCCGCCGCGGGCGCTCGACCGGCTGGTGGGGACCCTCGAGGACGACCCCGGTCTCGCCTGCGTCGGTGCCGACCTCAGGCGTCCCGACGGCTCGCCCGTGAGCAGCGCGCGGGCCTTCCCGGGGCTGTGGGACGTCGCGCGAGGGCGGGTCCACGACGTCGTCCACGACGGCGGCCTCGCGGACGCCGACTGGGTGTGCGGCGCCCTCATGGTCTGGCGGCGGTCGGTGTTCGAGGAGCTCGGCGGATTCGACGAGGCGTTCTTCCTCTACTACGAGGACACGGACCTGTGCCGTCGGGCCCGCGCCGCGGGATGGCGGCTCGCGATCGACGGCCGCGTCCTGGCCACGCACGACCAGGGGCACGGTCGGGTCACGCCCCGCGCGCTGCGCCGGGTCAACCGTCGCAGCCGCCGCGTCTACGCCCGCCGGTGGCTGGGACTGCCCGGGCTGGGCGCGGCGTTCGTCGCCGACGGTCGCGAGACGGCCGCGCACCTCCTGCGACGGGGGCGGCGGTGACCACACGCGTCCTGGTGGACGGCCGGCTGCTCGCGCCCGGGTTCTCGGGGGTCCGCGACGTCGCCGTCGGTCTCGTCGACGCGTTGCGCGCGACGGCGGGACCCGGTCAGGAGGTCCTCGTGGCGGGCCGGGCGGCGACCGACGACGTGCCGCTCCCGGGCCGGGGGTTCATGCATCTCCAGCTCCCGCGCGCCGCGGCCGCGACACGCAGCGACGTGGTGCTCGTGCCCCGGCAGGCGCGACCCCTGGTGTGCCCCGTCCCGGTCGTGCCGGTGTTCCACGACGTCGGCTTCCTGCGGGCCAGGTCGGCGTACCGGTCGTCCTGGCGCGTGCGTGCGGCGGACCGGCTCGCGCGTGCGTCCCGGCGCGGTCTGTCGGTCTCCGCGTTCACGGCCGACGAGGTCGCCGCGACGGGCGCGCGCGTGCAGGTGCAGCCACTGCCCCTCGGGGCGATGCACCCGGTGCGGTGGGTTCCCGACGTGTCCTTGCCGTACGTCCTGTGCGTCGCCGTGCAGGAGCCGCACAAGAATCTCGAGCGCCTGGTCCGCGCGTGGGGCCGAGCGCGCCCCGACGGGTACCAACTCGTGCTGTGCGGTCGTGCGGGCGCCGCGACCCCCGACCTGCGACGGGCCGTCGCCGACCTGGGCCTCGAGGGGCAGGTCGAGTGCGTCTCGGGGCTGCCGGACGCGGAGTACCAGGACCTCCTCGCGGGCTGCTCGGCCTACGTCCAGCCGTCGTTCTACGAGGGCCTGTGCATCCCGGCGCTCGACCTGGCCGCCGCCGGCGTGCCGACCGTCGTGGGCCGCGCGGGCAACCTCGGCCGGGTCTTCGCGGACGCCCCGGCGCACGCGCTCGTCGACCCCGGCTCGACGGACGACCTCGCCCGTGCCGTCACCGCGGTCACGTCCGACCCGACGACGCGCGCGGCGCTGACCTCGTGGAACCGGGCGCACGTCGCCCTGACGCGGTGGGACGACGTCGGACGGGTCGCCTGGTCGGTGCTCGACGAGGCCGCGACGACCCGAGGACGGAGGTCCGTCGGTGCGACCGCCTGACGTCGTCACCGTCGTGACCGTGACGCACGAGTCCTCGTCGACGGTGGGACGACTGCTGGCGGGCCTCGGCGGGGCGCTGCCGGTCGTCGTGGTCGACTCCGGGTCCGGCGACTGGGAGCGGACGGCCCAGGTCGCGGCGACGTCGGGGGCGCGCGTGCTCGGCATCCTGCAGAACGTCGGCTACGGGACGGCGTCCAACCGTGGCGCCTGGACGTGCTCGACGCCCTGGCTGGCTTTCGTGAACCCCGACGTCACGGTCGCGGCGGAGGGCCTCGTCGAGCTGTGCCGGAGCGCCGAAGCGCACGGGTTCGACGCCGTCGCACCCCGGCTCGTCGCGACGCCCGGCGAGGAGGTCACGCGGCCGGGTCCGGCGGGGCCGCCCCTGCCGGCGCGTGTGCTG
>NZ_JAAXOY010000245.1 GCF_012396155.1 Cellulomonas septica
CCGCCGACGCCGCGGCGCCCGTGCGGCGGGTAGCGGACGGCCTCGACGACGGCGCGCGCCTCGTCGGCGGTGGACACCATGGGGACGAGGAGGTTCTGCGCGCCGAGGTCGAGGACCTGCTTGATCACCACGGGGTCGGCGGCGGGGAGGCGGACGACGGGTGTCACCGGGTACGCGGCGAGGGCCTGGAGCTGCGCGAGCACCGACTCCAGCCCGTTGGGCGCGTGCTCCATGTCGACCAGCACCCAGTCGAGGCCGGACCCGGCGCAGATCTCGGCGACGAGCGGGCTGCCGGTGCAGACCCACATGCCGATGAGCGGCCGGTCAGCGCGGCGCGCGAGGGCGTCGCGGAACGTCGGGGTCAGTCGAAGCGGCACGAGAGCGTCCCCAGGTCGTGGAAGTCGGCCAGGACGGTGTCGCCCCGGTGCACCCACATCGGGCGCGTGAACGAGCCGGCGAGGACGAGCTCGCCGGCGTCGAGGCGCTCGCCGTGCTGCGCGAGCTTGTTCGCGAGCCACGCGACGCCGCGCGCGGGGTGCCCGAGCACGGCCCCGGCGACACCGGACTCCTCGACGGTCCCGTTGCGGTGCAGCAGGGCCGCGACCCAGCGCAGGTCGACGTCGTCGGGACGCACGGGCGTGCCGCCGTGGACCATGGCGCCCATCGCCGCGTTGTCGCTGATGGTGTCGACGATCGTGCGGCCGTCGAGCGCGATGCGCGACGACAGGACCTCGAGCGCGGGGACGACGTACTCGGTCGCGCGCAGCACGTCGAAGATCGTCGCGTCGGGCCCGTCGACGGGCTCGGCGAGGAGGAACGCGAGCTCGACCTCGACGCGGACGTTGGAGAACCGAGCGTGCTCGAGGACGGCGCCGTCCTCGTGGACCATGTCGGCGAGGATCGCGCCGTAGTCGGGCTCGTCGATGCCGGTCGCGGCCTGCATGACCTTCGACGTGAGCCCGATCTTGCGGCCGACGTGCCGCCGCCCGGCGGCCAGCGCGCGGCGTCGCCACTCGGCCTGGACCGCGTAGGCGTCGTCGACGGTCATGCCGGGGTGGCGGGCGGTGAGCAGGGGCACGGTGGTGCGGTCGCGCTCGGCGGCGGCGAGCTCGTCGGCGATGTCGGCGACCGCGTCGGGCGTCAGCACGGGACGCCCCGCTGCGGCCGGTGCGGCTCGTGAGGTCGAGGGCGTGCGGGGGTCACAGCTGGTGCCCCAGCTTGTACTCGCCCTGCTTCCACTCGGGCAGGGCGTCGGCGTCGTCGTCGGGCCGCGTGTAGGAGAACCCGTCGGCGCCGATCGTCACGGCCATCTCGGTCGAGTCGGTGCGGGCGACGACGGGCTGCGGCTCGCCGTCGAGGTCGAGCACGAGGGACGCCTCGGTGTACCAGGACGGCACGACGGGGTTGCCCCACCAGTCGCGCCGCTGGTTGTCGTGCACGTCCCACGTGACGACGGGGTTGTCGGGGTCGCCGGTCCAGTAGTCCTGCGTGTAGATCTCGACGCGGTGCCCGTCGGGGTCGCGCAGGTACAGGTAGAACGCGTTGGACACGCCGTGCCGCCCGGGTCCGCGCTCGATCCGGTCGGACAGCCGCAGCGCGCCGAGCCGGTCGCAGATCGCGAGGACGTCGTGCTTCTCGTGCGTCGCGAACGCGACGTGGTGCAGGCGCGGCCCGTCGCCGCCGGTCATCGCGGTGTCGTGCACGGTGGGCTTGCGGCGCATCCACGCGGCGTACGTCGTGCCGTCGGCGTCCTGGATGTCCTCGGTGACGCGGAACCCGAGGTCCTCCATGTAGCGCACGGCGCGCGGCACGTCGGGGGTGACCTGGTTGAAGTGGTCGAGCCGCACGAGCGGGCCGGGTGGGTGCAGGTCGTAGCGCCAGGACAGCCGCGCGACGTGCGCGACGTCGTGCACGAACTCGTACGGGAAGCCGAGCGGGTCCTGCACGCGCACCGCGTCCCCGACGCCCGTCGTCCACCCGTCGCGTCGCCGCTCGACGCGGCACCCGAGCTCGGTGTAGAACGCGACGGCCCGGTCGAGGTCGTGCGGCGCGCGCACCCGGTAGGTGAACGCGGCGGCCGCCGCGACGGGCCCCTGGCGCAGGACGAGGTTGTGGTGGAGGAACTCGTCGAACGTGCGCAGGTGCAGCGACGTCGCGTCCTGCGCGGTCACGACGAGGCCGAGCACGTCGACGTAGAAGTGCCGCGACGCGGCGAGGTCGGTGACGACGAGCTCGATCGCGAGGGCGCGCAGCACGTCCGGTGGCGGCGACGTGGGCGTCGGGATGAAGCGCGCGCCCGCCGGGGCGGCGTCCGGTGGCGTGGGGGTGGCATTCACGTCGTGCGCCTCTCGTCGTCGGGTTCAGCGCGGGTCGGGGTCGTCGAGGTCGGCCGGCGGGTGCGCGGCGACCTTGCCGAACGTCGGGTTGTGCACCGGGCCGAGCGTCACGTGCACGGCCTGCTGGTGCGTGTAGAAGTCGATCGAGCGGTACCCGCCCTCGTGGCCCAGCCCGGACGCCTTGACGCCGCCGAACGGGGTGCGCAGGTCGCGCACGTTGTTGCTGTTGAGCCAGACCATCCCCGCGTCGACGCCGTGCGCGAACGTGTGCGCCCGCCGCAGGTCGTTCGTCCACACGTACGCCGCGAGCCCGTACCGGACGCCGTTCGCGAGCGCGAGCGCCTCGGCCTCGGTGTCGAACGGTGTGATCGCGACGACGGGCCCGAAGATCTCCTCCTGGAAGATGCGCGCGTCGGGCGGGACGTCGGCGAACACGGTCGGCGCGACGTAGTTGCCGGTGGGGAAGCCGTCGGGCCGGCCGCCGCCCGCGACGAGGCGCCCCTCGGTCTTCCCGATCTCGATGTACGACATGACCTTCGCGAAGTGGTCCGGGTGCACGAGCGCGCCCACCTCGGTCGCGGGGTCGTGCGGCGGGCCGACGACGACGCGTCGCGCCTGCGCCGCGTACCGCTCGACGAACTCGTCGTACACCGACCGCTCGACCAGGATCCGGCTGCCCGCGGTGCACCGCTCCCCGTTGAGGGAGAACACCCCGAAGATCGTCGCGTCGACCGCCGCCTCGAGGTCCGCGTCGGCGAACACGACCGCGGGGGACTTGCCGCCGAGCTCCATCGACAGGCCCTTGAGGTGCGGTGCGGCGTTCGCGAAGATCAGCTGCCCCGTGCGGCTCTCGCCCGTGAACGAGATCAGCGGCACGTCCGGGTGCCGCACCAGGGCGTCGCCCGCCTCCTCCCCGATGCCGTGCACGAGGTTGAACACGCCCGCGGGCAGGCCCGCCTCGGCGAAGATCCCCGCCCACAGCGACGCCGACAGCGGCGTGAACTCCGCCGGCTTGAGCACGACCGTGTTGCCCGTCGCGAGCGCCGGGCCGAGCTTCCACGACTCGAGCATGAACGGCGTGTTCCACGGCGTGATCAGCCCCGCGACCCCGATCGGCTTGCGGTTGACGTAGTTCAGCTGCCGCCCGGGCACCTTGAACGCGTCGTCCGCCTGCGCGACGACCAGGTCGGCGAAGAACCGGAAGTTCTCCGCCGCCCGGCGTGCCTGCCCGAGCGCCTGCGTGATCGGCAGCCCCGAGTCGAAGCTCTCCAGCTCCGCCAGCCGCGCGTCCCGGGACTCGACGACGTCCGCGACCCGGTGCAGGACGCGTGAGCGCTCGCGGGGGAGCATCCGCGGCCACGGCCCCTCCTCGAACGCCCGCCGGGCGGCCGCGACGGCACGGTCGACGTCGGCCGCGGTACCCCGCGCGGCCCGCAGGTACGTGCGGTTCGAGACGGGGTCGAGCACGTCGAACGTCCCGCCGTCGGCCGAGTCGACGTCCTCGCCGCCGATGTGGTGCCGCACCCGGTCCGGCAGGTCCGCGGGCACGTGCGCCTCCGCCGGTGCGCCGGGACGGTCGTCCGTGGTGGCCATCGCTCACCTCTCCGGGGGTGTCGCACCGGTCGACGCCGGCGCCTCGTCGGGGTGCTCGCGGGCCAGGTAGGCCGCGAGCGTGGCGGACCGGTGGGCGCGCGCCGCGCGCTCGACGTCGGCCGGCGACGCACCCGACGCGATCAGGTCGAGCAGCGCCTCGTGCTCCCGCACGGACTCCCGCGCCCGGTCGGGCACGAACGCGAACGTCGAGTCCCGCAGGTGCCCCAGCCGCGCCCACTCGGCGTCGACCAGCGCGAGCAGCCGCGGGTTGGGGCACGCCGCGAACAGCACCGCGTGGAACCGGTGGTTGAGCGACGTGAACACCCGGGGGTCGAACTCGTCGAGCTGCTCGACGAGCCGCCGGTTGACGCGCCGCGCCTGCGCCACGTGCTCCGCGGTGAGGTGCGGGGCGGCCAGCGCGGTCGCGGCGCCCTCGAGCATCGCGAGCGTCTCCATGCTGTGCCGGTACTGCGTGTCGTCGATGAGGGACACGCGTGCCCCGACGTGCCGCTCGAACGTCACGAGCCCCTCGGCCTCGAGCCGCCGGATCGCCTCACGCACCGGCACGACGCTCATGTCGAGCTCGTCCGCGATCGTGCCCAGCACGAGGCGGTGACCCGGCGCGTACACCTCGCCCGCGATGCGCTCGCGGAGCCACCGGTACGCGTGCTGCGACTTGCCGGTGCCCGCAGGTGCCTCGGCCGGCGTCCCGCCCGGTGCGACGGGTGCGGGCCGCCCGGCCGTGGCCGCCCGACCGGCGGGGGAGGCGTTCACCGGGTGCGGCGCCACGCGTCGTACCTCGCTCTCCACGTCGCGTCCATCGGGAACAGCCCGTCGACGGGGTGCCCGGCCGCGACCTGCGCGGCGACCCACGCGTCCTCCTCCTCCTGCGCGAGCGCGGCGTCGACCACCTCCGCGA
>NZ_JAAXOY010000246.1 GCF_012396155.1 Cellulomonas septica
CGGCGGCCGGTGGCGGCGTCGTCGCGCTCGTCGTCCTGGGCGGCGCGCTCGCAGCCCTCGACCGGCGCACGCTCACCGACGTCGTACGCGTCGAGCGCGAACCCGTCCCGGCGGAGGCCGCCGTCCCCGCCGCGCCCGACCCGACCGACTGACCGACAGACGCCCTGCGTGGCGGGACTCACCCCGCGCGCCTGACCAGACCGACCGCCGCGTCGGGTAGATTGGAAGCCCGTGACAGAGCGCGCGCATCGACTCTCCGGGCGGTCGGACTCCACGACCCGGCACATCTTCGTCACCGGGGGCGTCGCCTCCTCCCTCGGCAAGGGCCTGACGGCATCGAGCCTCGGCCGCCTCCTCCGCTCTCGCGGCCTCCGGGTCACGATGCAGAAGCTCGACCCGTACCTGAACGTCGACCCCGGGACGATGAACCCGTTCCAGCACGGCGAGGTCTTCGTGACCGAGGACGGCGCCGAGACGGACCTCGACGTCGGCCACTACGAGCGGTTCCTCGACGTCGACCTCGTCGGCTCCGCGAACGTGACCACCGGCCAGGTCTACTCGCAGGTGATCGCCAAGGAGCGCCGCGGCGAGTACCTCGGCGACACCGTGCAGGTCATCCCGCACATCACCGACGAGATCAAGACCCGCATGCGCTCGCAGGCGAGCGACGACGTCGACGTGATCATCACCGAGATCGGCGGGACCGTCGGCGACATCGAGTCGCTGCCCTTCCTCGAGGCCGCGCGCCAGGTGCGCCACGACCTCGGCCGCTCCAACGTCTTCTTCCTGCACGTCTCGCTGCTGCCGTACATCGGCCCGTCGGGCGAGCTCAAGACCAAGCCCACGCAGCACTCGGTGGCCGCGCTGCGCAGCATCGGCATCCAGCCCGACGCGATCGTCCTGCGCGCGGACCGCGACGTGCCCGAGGGCACCAAGCGGAAGATCGCGCTGTTCTGCGACGTCGACGTCGAGGGCGTCGTCACCGCGAAGGACGCGCCGAGCATCTACGACATCCCGCGCGTGCTGCACTCCGAGGGGCTCGACGCCTACGTCGTGCAGCGCCTCGGCCTGCCGTTCCGCGACGTCGACTGGTCGGGGTGGGACGAGCTGCTGCACCGCGTGCACCAGCCCGCGCACCAGGTCGAGGTCGCGCTCGTCGGCAAGTACATCGACCTGCCCGACGCGTACCTGTCGGTCACCGAGGCGCTGCGCGCCGGTGGCTTCCACCACGACGCGCGCGTCGTGATCCGGTGGGTCCGGTCGGACGACTGCCAGACCCCCGAGGGTGCCCGGCTCGCGCTCGAGGGCGTGGACGCGGTGCTCGTGCCCGGCGGGTTCGGCGTGCGCGGCATCGAGGGCAAGCTCGGCGCGCTGCGCTGGGCGCGCGAGAACCGGGTGCCGACGCTCGGCATCTGCCTCGGCCTGCAGTGCATGGTCATCGAGTACTCGCGCAACGTGCTGGGGCTCGAGGGCGCGTCGTCGTCCGAGTTCGACGAGAACCCCGCGCACCCCGTCATCGCGACGATGGCCGAGCAGCTCGCGATCGTCGGCGGCGGCGGCGACCTGGGCGGCACGATGCGGCTCGGCGCCTACGAGGCGCGGCTCACGCCCGGCTCGGTCGTCGCGGAGGCGTACGGCAGCGAGACGGTGTCCGAGCGTCACCGGCACCGCTACGAGGTGAACAACGCCTACCGCGACAAGCTCGAGGATGCCGGGTTCGTCATCTCGGGCGTCTCGCCCGACACGTCGCTCGTCGAGTTCGTCGAGCTCCCGCGCGAGACGCACCCGTACTTCGTCGCGACCCAGGCGCACCCCGAGTTCAAGTCGCGACCGACGCGCGCGCACCCGCTGTTCGCGGGGCTCGTCGGTGCGGCCCTCGAGCAGCGCACCGACGAGGCCTGATGACGGGCCCGTCGGGTCCCGTGGAGGACCGGCACGCACCGCGGCCGGTCGTCTCGCACGAGGTCATCCACCACGGCAAGGTGTGGGACCTTGCGGGGGACGTCGTCGACCTCGGGGACAGCCAGGTGCTGCGCGAGTACGTCGACCACCCCGGCGCGGTCGCGGTCATCGCGCTCGACGACGAGGACCGGGTGCTGCTGCTGCAGCAGTACCGGCACCCCGTGCGGCACGAGCTGTGGGAGCCGCCCGCCGGTCTGCTCGACGTCGAGGGCGAGGACCTCGTCGTCGCCGCGGCGCGCGAGCTCGCCGAGGAGGCCGACCTCGTCGCCGGCTCGTGGTGGCGGCTCACGGAGTTCTTCTCCTCGCCGGGCGGGTCCGACGAGCGGATCGTCGTGTTCCTCGCGCGGGACCTGTCGCCCGTGCCGGACGCCGACCGCTACGAGCGGGTCGACGAGGAGGCCGCGATGGTGCCCGTGTGGGTCCCGCTCGACGAGGCCGTGGACGCGGTGCTCGCGGGTCGCCTGCACAGCCCGACGACGGTCTCCGGGGTCCTCGCGGCTGCGGCCGCCCGCGCCCGGGACTGGTCGACGCTCACCGAGGTGTCGCCCGCCTGACGCACGGCACGACGCGGCGCCGTCCCCGACCTCGCGGTTCGGGGGCGGCGCCGAGTCCGTCCTGTCAGCGGCTCGCCGACCGGCGGTACTGCAGGTTGGCGAGCGGGATGAACACGAGCAGGAAGATGCCCGCCCAGATGAGCGTGTAGAGCTCGGCGTGTTGCAGGGGCCACGCGTCGGGCGCCGGGACCTGCGGCGGGATGTTGCCGAACAGCTCACGCGACGCCTGGGTCACGGCGGAGACCGGGTTCCACTCGGCGAACGTCTGCAGCGGCGCCGGCAGCGTGTCCAGAGGCACGAAGGTGTTCGCGACGAACGTCAGCGGGAAGATCACGATGAACGTCGCGTTGTTGAACACCTCCACGCTCGGGACGAGCATGCCGAGCCACGCCATCACCCACGAGATCGCGTAGGCGAACACCAGCAGCAGCAGGAACCCGAGGGCCGCCTCCGCGACCGAGCTGTGGATGCCCCAGCCCACGAGGAGCCCCGTGAGGCTCATGACGACGAGCACGAGGACGTTGTTGACGACGTCCGACAGCGTGCGGCCCGTGAGGACGGCGGACGGCGCCATGGGCAGCGAGCGGAAGCGGTCGATGATGCCCTTCTTGATGTCCTCCGCGAGGCCCGCGCCCGTGATGGTGGCGCCGAAGATGACCGTCTGGGCGAAGATCCCCGCCATGAGGAACTCGCGGTACGCGCTCGGGTCGGCGCCGCCGGGGACCTCGATAGCGCCGCCGAACACGTAGGCGAACAGCAGCACGAACATGATGGGCGAGAGGGTCGTGAAGACGAGCAGGTCGGGGACCCGCTTGATCTTGATGATGTTCCGCTTGGCGACGACGTAGGCGTCGGACAGCACGATCGGGGTGGCCATCACTCGCCTCCGGAGGTCGGTCGCAGACCGGTCGTGACACCGGCGGGCGGCTCCTCGTCGGTCGGGCGGCCGTCGCCCTCGTCCTCGGCCGTCCTCCCGGTGAGCGAGAGGAACACGTCGTCGAGGGTCGGGCGCCGCAGGCCCACGTCGTCGAGCGTGACGCCCGCGTCGCCGAGCACCCGCAGCGACTCGGTCAGGGTGCTCGGACCGCCGTCGACGGGCATGAGCAGCGAACGGCGCCCGTGGTCGAGCGTCGCCGCGCCCACGCCGAGCGGCTCGAGCAGGCGACGTGCCTCGTCGAGGCGGGCCGGGTCCCGCACGGTGAGCTCGAGGCGCTCGCCGCCGACCTGCAGCTTGAGCTGGTCGGACGTGCCCTGCGCGATGATCCGGCCGTGGTCGATGACCACGATCTCGTCGGCCAGCAGGTCGGCCTCCTCCAGGTACTGCGTCGTGAGCAGCAGCGTCGTGCCGCCCGCGACGAGGTCCTGGATGACCTCCCACATGTCGGCGCGGCCGCGCGGGTCGAGACCCGTCGTCGGCTCGTCGAGGAAGATCACCGGCGGGTCGGCCACGAGCGCGCCCGCGAGGTCGAGGCGTCGCCGCATGCCGCCGGAGTATGTCTTCGACGGGCGGTCGGCGGCGTCCTCCAGCCGGAACGCGGCCAGGAGCTCACGAGCGCGCGCCTGGGACCTCTTCGCACCCAGGTGGTAGAGCCGGCCGATCATGTCGAGGTTCTCGAAGCCCGTGAGGTACTCGTCGACCGCGGCGTACTGGCCCGACAGGCCGATGCGGCGACGCACCTCGCGGGGGTGGGTCCGCACGTCCACGCCCGCGACGGTCGCCGAGCCCGCGTCGGGCTGCAGCAGCGTCGCGAGGATGCGGACGATGGTGGTCTTGCCCGCCCCGTTGGGGCCGAGCAGACCGAGCACCGAGCCGGTCGGCACGGTGAGGTCGACGCCGTCGAGCGCCGTGACGTCCTTGTACCGCTTCACCAGGCCGGTGGCGGTGATCGCGTCGGTCATGCCACAGCAGCGTAGGGACCACCGCCCACATTCGTCCCGTTCCGCCCGGATCCACGACCGTGCCGTGCCCGTCGGAGGCGGTGGGCGCGTCCGACGTCAGCAGGTGCCCGGAACCGCCTCCTCGCACGTGCGCGCCGTGCCACGATCGGCTCACCACGGCGAGCGACGGAGCCCGCCGGACCGATGAACGGAGCCTGGGTGACGCCTGCGGCGCGGCCGGCTCCCGGGTGATGCTGCTGCACGGGTGAGCGGGTCGACGACGAGGTCGACCTGACGGACGTCCGCGGGTGCGCAGGGCACCGGACCTAGAGTGGTCCGGTGCCCGCCCACGTCGCCTCCGTGCTGGGCCCCGTGCTCGTGGCCGCCGGCGACCGCTCCGTCTCGCCGGGCGGGCCGCGCGCCCGCGCGCTCGTG
>NZ_JAAXOY010000247.1 GCF_012396155.1 Cellulomonas septica
CTTGGCGGCGGACGCGGCCTTCGCCGCGGCCTGCTCCTCGGCGGCCTTCTGCTGCGCGGCGGCGTCGGCGGCGGCCTTCTCCTCGGCGGCCTTGGCCTTGCCGCGCTCGGCGGCGGCGGACCGCTCGGAGGCGGCCTTGCGCTGCGAGCGCTCGAGGTCGAGGACCTCCTGCTCGCGGGCCTCGAGCGAGTAGCGCAGCTTCTCGTTCTCCGCCTGGAGACGCATCTCCTCGGCGCTGGCACGGGTGGGGACGACGCCGTCGACGGACGGCGACAGCCAGACGCCGACCGTGACGGCGACGAGGGCGAGCGCGATCGCGGCTGCGGTGAGCCGCTTGCGGGGGGACGGGCGGATCGCCCGGGCCCACCAGCCGTGGGCGGTGTGCTCAGACATAGACGAGTGCCTCCAGGGCGAAGATCAGCACGGCGGCCACGTAGGGGATGCCGGCGAGGGGGTTGAGACGGCGGCGGCGACGCGGCGGCAGGCGGTGTCCACGCGCGACACCGTAGCGACGCCGACCACCGCCGTCGGGCGGAACGGCGCACCGACCTGCGGCATCGCTGCGGGAAAGGAGCCCGGCGTCGGCGCGCGGCAGCGCATGACATCCGTCATGTCGAGGTGGTGACGGGCGGCGGGGGTCGGCCGACCCGCGCGACGGGACGATCGTCGTCATGACCACCACCGACGTCACCCCGACGCCCGCACCTCGCGGTGCGGTGCCGCCCGCGCTCGAGCTGCGCGGCCTGCGCAAGTCGTTCACCACGCCCGCCGGCACGGTCCGCGCGGTCGACGGGCTCGACCTCACGATCCGCCCCGGCGAGGTCGTCGCGTTCCTCGGCCCCAACGGTGCCGGCAAGACGACGACGATCGACATGGTCCTCGGCCTCGCGCGGCCCGACGCGGGCAGCGTCCGCGTGCTGGGGCTCGACCCCGCGGCCGCGATCGCCGCCGGCCGGGTGTCGGCCGTCATGCAGACCGGCGGCCTGCTCAAGGACCTGACGGTCCGCGAGACGCTCGCGCTGACCGCGTCGTTCTTCGGGTCGACGCACGACGTCGACGACGTGCTGGTGCGCGCGGGCCTCACCGACGCGGCCGACCGTCGCGTGGGCTCGTGCTCGGGCGGCCAGCAGCAGCGGCTGCGGTTCGGCCTGGCGCTGCTGCCCGACCCGGACCTGCTCATCCTCGACGAGCCGACGACGGGCATGGACGTCGGCGGGCGGCGCGACTTCTGGAACGCGATCCGCGCCGACGCGGCGCGCGGCCGCACGATCGTCTTCGCGACGCACTACCTCGAGGAGGCCGACGCGTACGCCGACCGCGTCGTCCTGGTCAGCCACGGGCGGGTCGTCGCGGACGGCTCCGCGGCCCAGGTGAAGTCGCTCGCGTCGGGGCGGGTCGTCTCCGCCGCGTTCCGGGACGGTGCACCGTCGGACGCCGCGCTCGCGGCCCTGCCGGGCGTGACCGAGGTCGAGCGCCGCGGCGAGCGCGTGCTGCTGCGCACGACGGCCTCCGACGACGTCGCCCGCCACCTGCTGACGCGCACCGACGCGACCGAGGTCGAGATCACCGCGCTCGGCCTCGAGGACGCCTTCCTCGCCCTCACGGGCGGCACCACCGCCACGACGACCTCCGGGAGCACCCGATGAGCACGCTCACCGCCACGACGACCGCACCCACCGCCGTCGCCGCCCGCCCGCGGGCGCGCCTGCTGCAGCCCGTCTACCTGCGCACCGAGCTGCGCCGCCTGCTGCGCAACCGCCGCACCGTGATCTTCACGCTCGTCATGCCGCCCGTGTTCTTCCTGCTGTTCGGGACGCAGCGCGAGTACCTCGACCAGTCCGTCGGCAACGGCAACGTCACCGCGTACGTGATGATCTCGATGGCCCTGTACGGCGCGATCCTCGCGACCACGAGCGGTGGCGCGAGCGTGTCGATCGAGCGCGCGCAGGGGTGGAGCCGTCAGCTGCGCCTCACGCCCCTGCGGCCGGCCGCGTACGTGCTGACCAAGGTCGCGGTCGCGATGGTGCTGGGCCTCGCGTCGATCCTCGTCACGCTCGTCGCCGGGCTCGCGCGCGGTGCCGAGATCAGCACGACCGCGCTCGTCTGGTCCGTCGTGCTCGCGTGGGCCGGCTCCGCGGTGTTCGCCGCGTTCGGGCTGTTCATGGGCTACCTGCTCCCGGCCGAGAACGTCATGCAGGTGCTCGGCCCGGTGCTCGCGCTGCTGTCCTTCGCGGGCGGCCTGTTCATGCCGCTCGGCGACGGCGTGTTCGCGACGATCGCGCGCTTCATCCCGACGTACGGCCTCGCCGAGATCGTGCGGGCACCGCTCACGGGCGGCGACGTGAGCGTGTGGGCCGTCGTCAACGTGGTCGCGTGGGCCGCGGTGTTCGTCGGCGGCGCGGTGTGGCGGTTCCGGCTCGACACCGCCCGCGTGTGACGGACGGACGCGACGCGGGGGCCGCTCGTCGGCTCGGTACGGTGGGCGCCGTGAGCGGCACCACCCGACCGGACGACGAGCGGCCCGCACGGGCGCACGGGCGGTGGGCGGCGGTCGGCGGGCAGACCTGGGCGCTGCGCGAGGGGCTGTGGTCGGTCGCGGTGCCGGACCCGTCCTGCGAGCCGCCCAACCCGATGCGCAGCCGAACGCACCGCGTCATGCGCGTCGTCGGTCCCACGATGGGCGTCGTCTGGGCGGTGTTCCTCCTGCAGCCCTGGCAGTCCGCGTGGGACAGCGCCCCCGGACCTGCCCGCGTCGTGTCGCTGGTCGCGATCGCGCTCCTGTCGCTGTCCTTCGTGTGGGTCGTCCTCACCCACGCCGGACCCCGCGGCGAGCGGATGGCGACCGGCCCGGCGCTCGCCTTCCTCGGCGGGCAGCTCGTGCTCGTCGCGCTCGCGTGCGCGGCGGCCGAGCAGGACGGCCTGGTCGGCCTCGTGTTCGTCAGCGTCAGCGGCGTCTTCCTCCTGCGGGACCTGCGCGCGCTCGCGGTCGCCCTCGCCATGGTCGTCCTCGCGATGGTCGTGCCGCGGCTGGTCGCGGGGTGGGACACGATCGACGACCTGGTCCTGTCCATCGTGCTCGCGACCGTCGCGGTGTTCGGGTTCACGCAGCTCGTGCTCCGCAACCGGCAGCTCCAGCTGGCGCGCGACGAGGTCGCGGTGCTCGCCGTCGAGCGCGAGCGCGAGCGGATCGCGCGCGACATGCACGACATCCTCGGGCACAGCCTCACGGTCATCTCCGTCAAGGCCGAGCTCGCCGCCCGGATGTTCGACGTCGACGGCGAGCGGGCGCGCGCCGAGATGCTCGAGGTCCAGCAGCTCGCCCGGTCCGCGCTCGCGGACGTCCGCGGCATGGTCACCGCGACGCGGGCGGTCACGCTCGCCGGGGAGCTCGCGGGCGCACGGCAGGCCTTCGACGCCGCCGGGATCGAGGCCGAGGTGCCGGGCGCGGTCGACGACGTGCCCGACGACCTGCGCGTGCTCTTCGCGTGGGCCGTGCGCGAGGGCGCGACGAACGTGCTCCGGCACTCGGGCGCGACGCGCGTGCGGGTCGAGATCACCGCCGACACGCTCACGGTCGACGACGACGGTGCGGGACCCGTCGACGAGCGCCCCGGCAACGGGCTGCACGGCCTCGCGGAGCGTGCGCGCAGGTCAGGGGCTCGCGTCGAGGCCGCGCGCGGCCCGCTCGGCGGCTACCGCCTGCTCGTCACGACCCGGGGGAACGCCCGATGACGGACCCGATCCGCCTGCTGCTCGCCGACGACCAGGCGCTCGTGCGGGGCGCGCTCGCCGCGCTGCTCGAGCTCGAGCCCGACCTCACGGTCGTCGCGCAGGTCGGCCGGGGCGACGAGGTCCTGGCCGCGGCCCGCGACGCACGCGCCGACGTCGCGCTGCTCGACGTCGAGATGCCCGGTCTGGACGGCATCACGGCCGCCGGCGAGCTGCACCGCCGCCTGCCGTCGTGCCGGTCGCTCATCGTCACGACCTTCGGGCGCCCCGGCTACCTGCGCCGTGCGCTCGACGCGGGGGCCAGCGGGTTCGTCGTGAAGGACACGCCCGCCGAGCAGCTCGCCGACGCGGTGCGCCGCGTGCACCGCGGGCTGCGCGTCGTCGACCCGGACCTCGCGGTCGAGTCGCTCGCGGTGGGCAGCAGCCCGCTCACCGAGCGGGAGCGTGACGTGCTCGTGGCCGCCGCGGACGGCGGGACGGTCGCGGACATCGCCCGCTCGACCTTCCTGTCCGAGGGCACGGTCCGCAACTACCTGTCCGCCGCGATGGCGAAGACCGGGGGCCGGACGCGCGCGGAGGCCGTGCGGATCGCGCAGGAGAACGGCTGGCTGCTGGCCTGAGCGGGTGCCGCCGGCGGCCGGCTGCCGGGACCCGACCAGGTGCCGCCGACGGCCCGGCGCCGGACGGACGCCCACCGTTCCCCGGCCCGGATCCGGGCTCGCCGAGGATGCCCTCGACGCGGACGTCGAAGCCGAGCGTCTCGCGCACCGCGCGGGCGACGACGTCGGCGTGCGCGCCGTTGCGGAACGTCGCCGCGAGCTGCGGGGTCGTGAACGACAGGCGCAGCGTCGTCGCGTCGAGCTCGGCGACCTGCGCGTTGCGCGGGTCGACGAGCGCCCACGTCACGCGGCGCAGCCCCTTCACGGTCTCGAGCACCTCGGGCCAGCGCCGACGCAGCACCTCGGTGTCCCGCGACCCGCCGGCCGCGGCGGTCGCCGGCGCGAGGCTCCCGGGTGCGGGTGCGGGTGCGGGTGCGGGTGCGGGTGCGGGTGCAGGTG
>NZ_JAAXOY010000248.1 GCF_012396155.1 Cellulomonas septica
ACCTCGGCGAGTTCCGCGAGCGCCACCGCGTCTGACCGGCCGGCGCCCTCGCCCGCGCGCCACCACGCGCTCCCGCCGCTCGAGCGACGCGGCGCCGGTGCGCCGCCGCGTGGTGATCTGCTCGGGCGGGCGCGGATCACGCGCGGCTAGAGTGCCTGTTCTGACCCGGTCGCTCCCGGGTTCCGCACCGACGCCGTTGCGCACAGGAGGTCGCACGTGACCGACACCACCCCTGCCACCGAGTCCTCCGAGAAGCCCTCCGGGCTGGAGAACCTGCTCTCCGAGGACCGCCGCTTCCCCCCGTCCCCCGAGTTCGCCGCGCAGGCGAACGCCCACGGCGACCTGTACGCGTGGGCCGCGGCCGACCGTCCGTCGTTCTGGGCGGACCAGGCCCGCGAGCTGCTGACCTGGTCGACGCCGTTCACGCAGACCCTCGACTGGTCCCAGGCGCCGTTCGCGACGTGGTTCGCCGACGGGAAGCTGAACGCGGCGTACAACGCGGTGGACCGGCACGTCGAGGAGGGCCGCGGCGACCGGGTCGCGCTGCACTTCGAGGGCGAGGGCGGCGACTCCCGGTCCCTCACGTACGCCGACCTGCAGCGCGAGGTGTCGAAGGCGGCGAACGCGTTCACGGCGCTCGGCGTCGGCACGGGCGACCGGGTCGCGATCTACATGCCGCTGGTCCCCGAGGCCGTCGTGACGATGCTCGCGTGCGCGCGGATCGGCGCGCCGCACTCGGTCGTCTTCGGCGGGTTCTCGGCGGAGGCGCTCGCGTCGCGCATCGTCGACGCGGAGGCGAAGCTCGTCGTCACCGCGGACGGCGGGTACCGCCGTGGGGCGCCGTCGGCGCTCAAGCCGGCCGTCGACGAGGCGCTCGAGAAGGGCACGCCGTCGGTCGAGCACGTGCTCGTCGTGCGGCGCACGGAGCAGGACGTCGCGTGGACCGAGGGCCGTGACGTCTGGTGGCACGACGTGGTGGACTCCGCGTCGGACCAGCACACGCCGGTCGAGCTCGACGCCGAGCACCCGCTGTTCATCCTCTACACGTCGGGCACCACGGGGAAGCCGAAGGGCATCTTCCACACGACCGGCGGCTACCTGACGCAGGCGGCGTACACGCACCGCAACGTCTTCGACCTCAAGGCGGAGACGGACGTGTACTGGTGCACGGCCGACATCGGCTGGATCACCGGGCACACGTACGTCGTCTACGGGCCGCTCGTGAACGGCGCGACGCAGGTCATCTACGAGGGCACGCCCGACACCCCGCACCGCGGCCGCTGGTGGGAGATCGTCCAGAAGTACCAGGTCTCGATCCTCTACACGGCCCCGACGGCGATCCGCACGTGCATGAAGTGGGGCGAGGAGATCCCCGCGCAGTTCGACCTGTCGTCGCTGCGCGTCCTCGGCTCGGTGGGTGAGCCCATCAACCCCGAGGCGTGGATGTGGTACCGCCGCGTCATCGGTGGCGACCGCACGCCGGTCGTCGACACGTGGTGGCAGACGGAGACGGGCGCGATCATGATCAGCCCGCTGCCGGGCGTCACCGCGGCGAAGCCGGGGTCGGCGCAGGTGCCGCTGCCGGGCATCGCGGCGGACGTCGTCGACGACGAGGCGCACCCCGTGCCCGACGGCGGCGGCGGCTACCTGGTCCTGACCGAGCCGTGGCCGTCGATGCTGCGCGGCATCTGGGGCGACCCGGAGCGCTACAAGGACACCTACTGGTCGAGGTTCCCGGGCCTGTACTTCGCGGGCGACGGGGCCAAGAAGGACGACGACGGCGACATCTGGCTGCTCGGCCGCGTGGACGACGTGATGAACGTGTCCGGCCACCGCCTGTCGACGACCGAGATCGAGTCGGCGCTCGTGTCGCACCCGTGGGTCGCGGAGGCCGCGGTCGTGGGCGCGACGGACGAGACGACCGGTCAGGCCGTCGTCGCGTTCGTGATCCTGCGCGGCGGGGCCGGGGGCGCCGGCAAGTCCGGCGACGAGGTGCAGACCGAGCTGCGCAACCACGTCGCGAAGGAGATCGGCCCGATCGCGAAGCCGCGGCAGATCCTGGTGGTGCAGGAGCTGCCCAAGACGCGGTCCGGCAAGATCATGCGCCGCCTGCTGCGCGACGTCGCGGAGCACCGCCAGGTCGGCGACGCGACGACCCTCGCGGACTCCTCCGTCATGGACCTGATCGCGCAGGGTCTCTCCAAGCCCGCCGCGAGCTCGGAGGACTGACCCACCCTCGTCGACCCGGTTCCGGGTGCCGCTCGCGACCTCGCAGCGGCACCCGGGACCGGGTCGTCGTGCGTCCGGGGACGGGCGGCCGGGAGCGGCGGGCGACCCTATCGGGAGACCCCGCCGGACGGCCCGACCGGTGAAGCGTTTAGGGCTCTGGGGGACGCTTTCCCGCCCTGGTTGTGTTGGCGCCCGGCACCCGCCCGTCGACCGGCCGGCGGAACGGCGGGCGGGTGCGACCACGGTCCGCACCGGCGCGGGCGTCGAGCTGGAACCCGGGCTCGCGGCGGTCGTCACACACCCGGAAACGAGGATGTCCATGAGATCCCGACTGTCCCTGCTGACCGGCGCCGCCCTGGCGTCGGCGGTCGTCGCGCTGGGCGCGGTGTCGCTCGTCTCGACGGCGGCGAACGCCGTCACCCCGCCCGGTCTGCGCGTCTCCGGCACGCAGCTCGTCGAGAAGGACGGCACCCCGTTCGTCGCGCGCGGCGTCAGCCACGCCCACACCTGGTACACGTCGCAGACGGCGACCGCGATCCCCGCGATCCGGGCGGCCGGCGCGAACGCGCTGCGCGTCGTGCTGTCGGGCGGCGACCGCTGGACGAAGAACGACGCCGCCGACGTCGCGAACATCATCAGCCTGTGCAAGGCCAACAAGCTGATCTGCATGCTCGAGAACCACGACACGACGGGCTACGGCGAGCAGTCGGGCGCCGTCACGCTCGACACCGCGGCGAACTACTGGGTGGGCATCAAGTCCGCGCTGATCGGGCAGGAGGACTACGTCCAGATCAACATCGGCAACGAGCCCTACGGCAACAACGCGACGGCGAACGCGGGCTGGGCGGCCGACACCTCCGCGGCGATCAAGAAGCTGCGCGCCGCCGGGCTGCACCACAACATCGTCGTCGACGCCCCGAGCTGGGGTCAGGACTGGGCGGGCATCATGCGCGACCAGGCCGCCACGGTCGCAGCGGCCGACCCGGACGCGAACACCCTGTTCTCCGTCCACATGTACGGCGTCTACAACAACGCCTCGACCATCAAGACGTACCTCGACGCGTTCAAGGCGAAGAACCTGCCGCTCGTCATCGGCGAGTTCGGGTTCGACCACTCCGACGGCAACCCCGACGAGGACACGATCATGTCCGAGGCCGTGGCGCGCGGGATCGGCTACTACGGCTGGTCCTGGTCGGGCAACGGCGGCGGCGTCGAGTACCTCGACATGGTGACGGCGTTCAACCCGGCGGCCAAGACGTCGTGGGGCACGCGCATCTTCGACGGTGCGAACGGCATCAAGGCCACCGCGAAGACGGCGAAGATCTACGGCGGCACGGTCGACCCGACCACGCCCAACCCGACGCCCACGACGCCGAACCCCACCCCCACCACCCCGAACCCCACGCCGACCACCCCGACGCCGACCCCGACGTCGAACCCGGGCGGCACGTGCACCGCGGTGCTGCGGGTCGTGGGCTCGTGGCCGGGCGGCTGGCAGGGCGGCGTGACCGTCACGGCGGGCAACGCGATGATCGGCTCGTGGACGACGCAGTTCGCGCTCCCGTCCGGCGGCTCGATCCAGTCCGGCTGGTCGGGCACCTACACGACGATCGGCACGTCCGTCACGGTCAAGAACGCCGCGTGGAACGGCCTGCTCGGCGCGGGCGCGAAGGCGGAGTACGGCTTCGTCGCGTCGGGCACCGCCCCGGCCGGCACGATCCCGGTCAGCTGCGCCTGACCGACTGACGTCTCACCCGGTGACGCCGGGGTCGTCCTCCGCGACGGCCCCGGCGTCGCTGCGTCGAGGCTCGACCGCCGGGGTCAGAGGGAGAGCAGGCGACGCAGGTGACGGACCGCCTCGCGGCCCGCGCGGTTGGCGCCGACGGTCGAGGCCGACGGCCCGTACCCGACGAGCTGCACGCGCGGGTCGGCGACGACCTGCGTCCCGTCCATGACGATCCCGCCGCCGCGCGCCCGCAGGCCGAGCGGCGCGAGGTGGTCGAGAGCGGCCCGGAACCCGGTGCACCAGAGGATCGTCCGCGCCTCGACGCGCGACGGCCCGTCGACCCAGCCCTCCTCGAGCGCCGGGACCT
The DNA here is from genome assembly GCF_012396155.1 of Cellulomonas septica. Lineage (GTDB taxonomy): Bacteria > Actinomycetota > Actinomycetes > Actinomycetales > Cellulomonadaceae > Cellulomonas > Cellulomonas septica. The sequence goes on from NZ_JAAXOY010000248.1 coordinate 4,323, forward strand.
CGTCCCACTCGACGGCACCGGGCACGATCCGGCTGAACATCGGCCGCGCGCGCAGGACACCGGCCTCGATCCCGGCGCGGTAGGCGTCGGTCAACGGCAGCCCGGTCACGCTGACGACGCTGTCCGGCGGCAGTCCCGCACGGGTGCGCTGCTCGACGAGCGCGACGGCCTCGCGGCCGACCTCGGGCGTGAACTCCTCGTCGCGCCACGTCGGCGGCCGGCGCGTCACCCACGTCGTCGACGTGGCCTTGGCGATCTCGAGGAGCAGCTGCACGGCCGACGTGCCCCCGCCCACGACGACGACGTGCCCGTCGGCCAGGTCGGCCGCGGACCGGAAGTCGCGCGCGTGCAGCTGGCGGCCGCCGAACACGCCGCGCCCGGGGTACGCGGGCCAGAACGGCTTGCCCCACGTGCCGGTCGCGTTGACGAGCCCGCGCGCACGCCAGACGACCC
>NZ_JAAXOY010000249.1 GCF_012396155.1 Cellulomonas septica
CGGACGAGCCCGTCGTCGCCGGACCGTCCGCGAGCGCGTCGACGCGCGGCGCGGCCGCCGCTCCGCCCGTCAGGCGCGGGATGACGGCCCGCCGGTGGGCGAGACCGAGGAGCCCGAGGACCCCGAACAGCGCGACCTTCGCGAGCAGCAGCACGCCGTAGGTCGTCGTGAGGTCGGACCAGCCGTCGGTCCGCAGCAGGCCGTTGACGAGCCCGGACACGGCGACGGCGACGAAGCACCAGCCGGCGATCACCGAGTACCGCGCGACCGACGCGGACAGGTCGGTGCCGACCCACCGGACGACGACGGCGAGCGCGGCGAGCGCCCCGATCCAGACGGCCGCGCCGACGAGGTGCACGACCATCGACGACGTCGCGAGGTCGTGCCCGGACGCCCCCGCGGCGTGCCCGGTCTGCGCCTGCTGGTAGAGCGCGACGAGCACGACGACGGCGGCGAGGGTCACCACCGCGAGGGCGGCGATCCCGGCGATCAGCCAGCGGCGGCGACGAGGCGCCGGTGCGGGCGGGGAGAGGGGCGGGTGGTCCGTGGTGCGTGCCGTCATCCGAAGAGGCCCTTCAGGTAGGTCTTGACGGAGTCGGCGGTGCGGGTCACCACCCCGTCGTTCGTGAGGTGGAGCTCCGCGGTGACGGGGGTGCCGGCCGACACCAGCCCGTCGCGCCCCTCGACGAGGTCGTCGCCGGTGATCGTGAAGACGGCCTGCGCCTGCCCCCCGACGGTCTCGACCGCGTTCCGCTCGACGGTCGCGTCGATCTCGCGCTGGTCGGGCAGGACGATCGTCACGGCGGCGCCGTCGGGCACGCGTGCGTACTCCTTGGCGGACAGCGTGTACTCGGCCTGCACGTACAGGGTGCCCGCGCGCTGGACCGTGGCGAGCTCGGCCGCCGACTGCACGAACGTGCCGCGCTCGGAGCCGACCTTGGTGACGGTGCCGTCGCCGGTCGCGAGGATGACGAGCTTGCCGTCGGGGTCGATCTGGGTCGCCTCGGTCGCCTGGCGGGCGAAGCCGTTGCGGATGTCGTACTGCAGGGTCGCGGAGTCGATGACGAACAGCGGGTCGCCCGTCTTCACGGTGTCGCCCACGTCGACCTTCTGGTCCACGACGAGCCCCGAGTACGGGGTCCCGACGCTGTAGGTGCGGGCGAGGATCTGCGCGGAGTCGCTCTGCGCGACGCCTCGCGTCTCGTTGAGCTGGTAGGTGGCGAGTGCGGCGATCACGGCGACGACGATCACGCCGACGACGAGTCTGATGCGGCTGGCCCAGGTCATGCGGCACCTCCGGTGAGTGCGAGCTGCGGGTCGGCCGCGTCCTTGCGACGGGTGGACTCCTGGTCGGCACGGGCGGCGCGGGCCGCGAGACGGCCGGCGTGCCCCTCCTTCCAGGCGGTGACGACGAAGCCGCCGAGGATCAGCGTGTTCGTCGCGTTCCAGGCGAGCGCGAGGCTCAGGTAGCCGTTGCCGAGGTCCTTCCAGACGCCGACGACGGTGGTGAGCAGCAGGAACACGAAGAACATGACCTGCGGCTGCATGAACGCGAACGGCGAGCGGTACGCGCCCTTCTGGCCGGTGACGTGCCACTTCTGGTCCTTGCGGAACACCGCGTTGATCAGGGCCCGCGTGTAGATCGGGAACGACACGGACGCGAGCAGCAGCACCTCCCACCGGAAGGAGCCGAGCGTGTAGAACGCCAGCACGATCTGCATGACGTAGAACCCGGCGTAGTAGAGCGCCCACTGGCCGGGCGTGATCGACAGGTTCATCGGGGTGAGGTCGAAGAAGATCTGCAGCGGCGGCACGAGCAGCAGGAGCAGCGGCGCGATCCCCGTGAGGTAGTGCGTAGCGGTCACCGTGTACATGAGCCGCTGGTCCATCGTCAGGCGACGCTTCCGGGACAGCGGGTTGTGGGTGAGCATGATCTCGAAGCCGCCGGTCGCCCAGCGCAGCTGCTGCTTCGTGTACGCCTCGACGGTCTCGGGCGTGTCACCGACGGCGAGCGTCGTCGGGATGTAGATGGTCCGCCAGCCCTTCTCGTGGAGCATGAGCGACGTCCAGACGTCCTCCGACTTCGAGTCGGAGTAGATGCCGCCGACGGAGTCGATCGCGGCCCGCCGGAAGATCACGTTGGTGCCGACGCAGAACGCGGCGTTGAACCGGTTCCGGCCCGGCTGCACGAAGCGGTAGAACACCGCCTGCATGTAGCCCGCGCCGCGGCTGATGATCGTGTGCAGGTTGCCGTACGTCTGCGGCGTCTGGACGAACGCGACGTCGTCGGCCGCGAAGAACGGCACGGTCTCGTGCAGGAACTCGGGCTTCGGGATGAAGTCCGCGTCGAACACGACGAAGAAGTCGCCGCGCGTCAGCGACAGCGCGTGGTTGATGTTCCCCGCCTTCGCCCCGTTGCTCGACAGGCGCCGCACGTAGCGGGCGCCGAGCTCGGCGGCCAGGTCGCGGACCTCGTCGCTGCGGCCGTCGTCGAGCACGTAGGTGTCGTGCCGGCCCTGCATGGCGACTGCCGCGGTGACGGTGCGCCGGATGGTGTCCAGGTCCTCGCCGTACGTCGTGATGAAGACGTCGACGCTGATCGGCCACTCCTGGAGGTACATCCGCCAGTCCTGCGGACGCTTCTCGGCCTTGTCGCGGACGATCTCCGCGATGTCGTAGAGCCTGTCCTGCGCGAGGTGGAACGCGAAGTTCCGCGGGTTGTGCCCGCTGGACAGCACGGTCCACATCGCCAGCAGCGCGTGGACCACGAGCACCGTCTCGGCGAGCATCACCATCACGTACGGCAGCCAGTCGCCCCGGTTGGCCGGGTTGAGCAGGAAGATCGCGTAGACGATGACGCCGGTCGCCGCGAGCAGCACGAGCAGCAGCAGCGACGGGCTCTGGGCCTCGTCGTTCTCGGGTGTGCGGGTCGGTCGGATCCGTTCGGCTTCGGTCCTGCGCGGCTCGATCACGAGCCTGTCGAAGGTTGTGGCCACGTTCGCCCCCATGTGGTCGTCCGGTCGAGCGGAGGGCTCGTGACAGAACCCTCCGTTGCGACGGCGACGCTGGCGCCGGGCCCACGAGATGCGGGAGCGCCGCGGGAACCCGGTTGCGTCGGTCAGGTTCCCGGCGGGCGTCGCCGCCCCGTGATGTCGACGAACGTACGGAGGTATGTCAGGTGTGTCCACGCCGGTCCGGTGTGCACCAGGTCACAGTTCGGCGCTTTCCGGACGAACCGGAGATGAACGCCCACGGGCGAACGGGCAGGTGGGCGGGGGTGCCGACGGCGTCGCTCGTGGCGGGCCGCGCGTCCACGCAGAAACGTCCTACGTCTCAGCGAGCGAGACGTAGGACGTTCCCTGGGGCAACGTTCTCGCACGTCCGGGTGGGTGGGTGACCCCCGGACGGCCGTCAGCCGAGGCGGGGCACGACCTCCCGCGCCACGAGGTCCAGGTGGTCGAGGTCGTGCAGGTCCAGGACCTGCAGGTACACCCGCGACAGTCCCTGCTCGCGGAGGCTGCCCAGGCGGTCCACGGCCTCGTCGACCGTGCCTGCGATGCCGTGCTCGCGCAGCTCGTCGACCTCGCGCCCGATCGCCGCCGCACGCCGCGCGATCTCCGCCTCGTCCGTGCCGACGCACAGCACGAGCGCCGCCGAGCGGACCAGGCTCTCCTTCGCCCGGCCGGCCTGCTCGAGCGCGCGGTCGACGTTCGCGAGCTTCGACTCGACCTCGTCGAACGCCGGGAACGCGAGGTTGAACTCCGCCGCGTAGCGGGCTGCGAGCGCGGGCGTCCGACGCGGGCCGCTGCCGCCGACGATGACCGGGACACCGGCCTTGGACCCGTCGAGCGGCGACTGCTGCACCGGCTTCGGCAGCGCCGGCGAGTCGGTCAGCGTGTAGTGCGCGCCCGCGTGGTCGAACGTCTCCCCCACCGGCGTGCCCCACAGGCCCGTCACGACCGCGAGCTGCTCCTCGAGGATCCCGAACCGCTTCTCCGGGAACGGGATCCCGTACGCCGCGTGCTCCTGCGCGAACCACCCCGTGCCCAGCCCCAGCTCGACGCGGCCGCCCGACATCTGATCCACCTGCGCCACCTGGATCGCGAGGATCCCCGGGTGGCGGAACGTCGCTGACGACACCAGCGTGCCCAGCCGGATCCGGCTCGTCTCGCGCGCGAGCCCCGCGAGCGTCGTCCACGCGTCCGTCGGCCCCGGCAGGCCGTCGCCGCCCATCGTGAGGTAGTGGTCGGACCGGAAGAAGGCGTCGAAGCCCAGGTCCTCGGTGGCCTTCGCCACCGCGAGCAGGTCGTCGTACGTGGCCCCCTGCTGGGGCTCGGTGAAGATGCGCAGATCCATGCCCCCACCCTCACACGCGCCGCGACCACCGCACGCCGTCGCCGCCGGTGGTGGCGGGACACGGGGTCCTGTCGCACCTGCCCCCGCCGCATCCGCGGCGAGGCGGGGTGGGGCGTGAGGGGCGACGGCAGGGGCGGGTGTGAGGACGTGGTGGTGAGGGGCGAGGTGGGTGAGAGGGCCGGTCAGAGGGGTCCTGCGCGGGCGCGGGGTCGCCGGGCGCGTGCGAGGGTGGAGGGGTGCCGCACCGACCGCTGACCTCGTCCGCCCGGGCCGCCGACGCGCTCGCGGTCGCCGACTGGCGACGCCGCGTGGCCGAGACGTACGCCGACGTCCGCCGGATCGCCGTCGACGACCCGCC
>NZ_JAAXOY010000025.1 GCF_012396155.1 Cellulomonas septica
CTTCCCTCCGCCGACCGCCGCCCGGCCCCGTGCCCCACCGGCCGCCGGCTCTACGCACCGTTGCTGACCGCCCGGCCCGTCGCCCGCAGAGCACCGCCCGGTCCCCGACCCACTGACCACCGGCCCTACGCACCGTTGCTGGCCGGCCGGCCCGTCGCCCGCAGAGCACCGCCCGGTCCCCGACCCACTGACCACCGGCCCTGCACACCGTTGCCGACCGCCCGGACATGCCACCGGCGGCCGGACCAATCCCCCGCTGAGCAACGCCCAACTCCGCGCCGCTGGCCGGTACGACGGCACCGCTGTCGACCCCCTGGGACCGCCCTGGTCCCCTTTCAGCCCGATTCGCGCGCCGGGAGCCCAAGTCCTTCGTCCCGCGCCCTTCGTCCCGCCTGGTCCGACGTCCGTCCCGCGCCCTGCGTCTTGCTCTCTCCGGCCAATGCCCTGCGCCTTGCGCGTGCGGCACGCTTCCGGGTGAGCCCACGGTGACACGCGCCGGTCGTGTCTCGGAATGCGGAGCTCGCTGCTTCGCGGGGCGATAGGCGGTCGCGTGCTGCGACTCGCGGAGCGCGGCGCTCACGGCAGATGGCACACCGCGGCACCACACGGGTCACGGGCGAGACACCAGGTCGGACGCTGGCACGCCTTGGCCGGGCCGGACCGAGGGGTCGGCATCCCAGTTCGGGGCTCGGACGACGAGGGGCCGAGACACCTTGCGGCGCCCACGTCAGGCCCCCGAGCAGCACGTCGGGCTCGTCGACGGTCTCGACGAGCCCGGCCCCCGACCTTCGAGACTCCATCTAGAGGCCCCGCGCGGCCGCCGGCCACCGCGCTGATGTGCGGACGAGCGACACGCCTGGTGGCCCGTTTGCCGGCGGCGTTTCACGTGAAACATCGGCGCTGCCCGCGCGCCGACACCACCGCTCCCCCGCGCCTGCTGGACGACGTCGGCAGCCATGAGCCAAGGACGCCCTCGCGGCGCACGAGCGAGCGCCGCCCGTCGGCACGCCTGACACCACCCGTGCAGATGCGCCACTACGCACGATGGCACCCTGTCGATCCGTTGCCCGGCTGCCGTCGCGACACGCATCACCGCGCTCGTCGGGCCGAGCGGAGCGCGTCCACCTCGTTCTTCGCAGGGCGCTCACCGCTTTACCACTCGACGGCTGTCGAGCTTCCTGCGTTTGCCGTCGACGACCGCCCGCGGATCCTCCGACGCGCGCATCGCACGGGTGCCGTTGGCGCCAAGGGAAGCGATTCGGTTCCGCATGTGTCCGCTGGTGTGCGTGACACGCTCGGACGTTTCGAACCTAGGTCGAACCGCACCGCTCGAATGAAGCCATGACCGCCCCGGTGATTCGTCGGTACTCGAGCTCCTGGTCGCGTCCGACGAAGCAAGGATCGCCTCTGCCCGGTCGGGGCACCCGTCGCCAGGACGGCCGCCTGTCTGATCGCGAAGGAACTAGATGGCGTGGTTTCACGTGAAACGGATCGCGCGTTGACTTCGACTGGTAAGTCCGGCGTCCGCCGCATCCACGTGCGTCCATCGGGGCGCCTGGGCCGGCAGCCCTCCGCCCAGCGAGCGGCGTCCAGGCTCCAGCAGTCCGTGAGACCGAGCGGCAACGCGTCGGGATCGAGCGGACTCGCACCATCTCGCGAGCGTCGCCAAGCAGAGACCGTCAGCCGTCAACCACCCACGCGTCCGCAGACCTACGGCGAACCCAACGTCTCGCCCCAGCGACCGTCGACGGCAGCACATCGCAACCCCTGAGACGAGTACTCCTGCGAGGCCGCTCTCATGCTCTTAAACGACGTGCTCCCCTACTCCGATTCACTCTCCCCGTTAGCGCCCGGTCGAATCCGCCATTTCTAGCGCGCTGCCATCTGCTGCCGCACGGCACCTACCGATTCGAGCTTCGGCTGCCGGCCATGGCCTACATGGCATCCTTCGCCATGCGCAGATCTGACGCCTGAACTACCTGCCAGCCGCGCCACCGCGGTTCGTGGGGCATGCCAGCGACAGGCATCTCGCGCGGTGTACGTGTTTTCGGTCCCGTTCCACGGGGCGTGCTATCGCTGGCGGACCAGCCATGTCGCACCAAGCCGCGCCAGCCCATTCGCGCGCGGCCTGTTGCGGCCGGCCCGTCTCGCAGTTCGCTCGGGCATGGACGCGTCGCTCAAACACGCGAGCCAGCCACCACGGAGTTCTCGTCGTGGACCACGTGGCGCACTCGATGGACGAGAGCACAGCTTCCGGCGATACCGACGCCCGCTACCCCCGGCCTCCGGCCCTCACCAGGTAGCGCGGTCCTCCGACGCGTGATCGACCGGGCCGCCTCAGCGCCCAGAGGCGTCCCGGCGCGATGCACCGCCTGAGCGGCGTCCACCTCGTGGGTCAGGCGCGGATCCGGGCAGTTCGTCGTCCCGATTGAGCCGGCCGCTCCATCCGGGCGCGCACTGATCAACGCAGCTACCCGCGTGCGCGGATCTCTCGCGCTCGGGAGACGTCCCGCCTCGCGACGGCCAGACCCTCGCTCGTGAAGTCTTCTCGTACCCGAAGTCCCGTCGTGCCCGGGCCTGGTCGTGCCGCGCGGCCCGAGTGGCCCCGTCAGGCCGGTCCGTCCGGTAGTGCCTTGCGCCGTCGGACCACGAGGTCGAGGAAGCCCTCCGTCTGTGTCGACCTGCGTCGACCGAACCGGAGGGGGCGACCGTCTCGTCAGACGCCGCTCGTCCAAGCGGCCTTCACGAACTCTGCCGGTTTCACGTGAAACGCCGAACTGGCGAGAGGTCGCGCCCGTTCGTGGACGACCCGGACCGGACGCCGCGGCTGCGACGAGACCTACCAACGCGACGACCGGGGCCATCACCGGTCCCCGAACCGCTGAAAGCCACAAGCCTGCAGGCTTGATCGGATTCTCCCCAAGAGAACCATTGAGGCGGACGTGGGCGCCCCGATGGCCGTCACGCGCCGCCGATGAGGTGCCTCCATGACAGTTTGCTGCCTCACGGCCGCGATCTGGCCGCTGCTCGCGGCTGCTTACCTCGAGCGAGGTTCCCCATCAACAGCGACGGCGCCTCAACAGCAACGGCGCCCGGGCACGTGGCCTCCGGAGACGCTGGCACACTCGACCGTGAGTGCGGGGACCATGCCGAACGACGACCGAGCTTCTCGGTCCCGGCCGCCTCCACCGATGGTTCGCCCGGAGAGGTCGCTCCCAGGAGGGTCGCTGCTACTCACCCATGAGTGCGCGAGGTCGGTGTCGAGCCGGGAGATTCGATGCTGGGGCGGGGGTAGCTGCGCGTCGACTTGCGACCACTGCCGCCATCACCGCAACGGCCTGCGTCGACTCCGGCGTGCATGAGGGACGGCGACCACCACAACGGCGGCGACGACGACGGTGACGGTTGCAGAGCCGGCGTCGGCGGCGACTGCCGTGGTGACGGCGTCGGCGACGGGGCCGGCGTGGGCGCGAGCGACGGCGTCAGCGACGGGGCCGGCGTCGGCGCGAGCGACGGCGACGGCGGCGCCGCCCACACTCGAGGACTTCGACCCACGCGCCGCCCAGCACCGGCTCGGACGCGCGCGAGTTCGGCCGCGTCGAGTTCGGGCCCACCGCGCAGCTCCGGTTCACGACCAGCCTTGTGGAGCCATCCGTCTGCCCTGCAGCGATTCAGACTGGTGAAGACTCGCCTGCGATGAACCCGGATATCGCGCGCCCGGCCCACGGAACACCGTGGACTGGGGAGCACACCTCGCCCGGCGACGTTCCCGGTTGGGCGCCTGGAACAGATCGACGACTGTCCGAGACCAGGCACGTGGCTCGCTTCGGGCGCCCGGACCGCCACTGAGCTGCCTCAACATGGCCTCCGTCTCAGAACGAGGCCGAGCCCACGACCCAGTCCGGCGGTGACGCTTGAGCGAGGGGTACGGCAGGCGCGCATCCCACCTCTAGCTCGGCTGACCACGACTAACCCGCGCGCCCCCTAGCGCCGCGCTGACGAGAGAAACAGGGCCTCACAGAGATGTGTCTGGAGCAAACCATGTCGCACGCGACCCGAGTACACGTGTGATCCGCGCCTGCGCGGCATAGGCCACGGCGCCGCATCTGCTCGTCACGTCACTGAGCGCCCGCGCTGCACAGGGCACCGGCATGCACAGGTTCCGTGCACGATCACGCGTGCTTCACCGCGGGGCCCTCTTGGCGCGTAGCCCATCGCCCATCGCCCATCGCCCGTAGCCCGTAGCCCGTGACCCGTGACCCGTGGCGCGTGGCCCGTGGCGCGTGGCGCGTGGCGCGTGGCGCGTGGCGCGTGGCGCGTGGCGCGTGGCGCGTGGCAGATCATCGTCGACGTCCACGCTGACGCCCCGACGAGCGGGGGTGCGAAGCCCGCTCGTTTCACGTGAAACACCGACTGCGCGAGGGCTGAGCGCTGCTGGCATGACGAGTGCCGCTAGGCGTCGAGGGGCACGGGTGACGAGTGCCGCTAGGCGTCGAAGGCACGGGTGACGCAGATGCGCTCAGCCGACGGGCGCGTGTTTCACGTGAAACTGGTGCCGTCGTGTCGACGAGAGCCAGGACGAGGGCGTCACGTGTTCGCGCCACTTCGGCTTCCCGTCCCCCACTCGAACCACCGCCCCTCGATCACTGCTCGACAAAGCAGGTCCGCACGCCGAACAGGCCCGAGACAGCGACGAGGGCGGGGCGACCGAAGTCACCCCGCCCTCCAACGATCTCCCCCGAATCAGGCCGGGCGGATCACCACGTGCCGGTCGGGCTCGACGCCCTCGGAGTCGCTCGAGAGCCCCGCAGCGGCCACGGCGTCGTGGACGACCTTCCGCTCGAACGGGTTCATGGCCGTCAGGGCAACGGGTGCACCCGACGTCTTGACCCGCGCGATCGCGTCCTCCGCGACGCCGACGAGCTCGGTACGACGAGCCGCCCGGAACCCGGCGACGTCGAGCATGAGGCGGCTGCGCTCCCCCGTCTTCGTCTGCACGGCGAGGCGCGTCAGCTCCTGCAGGGCGTCGAGCACCTCGCCGTCACGGCCGGCGAGACGCCGCAGCGAGCGGTCCTCCGGGTCCTCGGAGACGATCTCGACAGCGGCACGACCGTGGTCGATGTCGATGTCGATGTCACCGTCGAGGTCGGCGATGTCGAGGAGCTCCTCGAGGTAGTCCGCGGCGATCTCGCCCTCTTCCTCGAGGCGCTTGGTGCTGGTGGACTCGACCGCTTCGTCGGGCGAGCTCGGGCTCATGAGGTCTCTCCGATCGTCGACAGGATTGTCGGCTGGGGTGGGTGGACGGGTTCTACGACCGCGTCGGGCTGTCGGGGCCGGCACCGTCGCCGCCCGCACCGCCCTGCGCGTCGCGAGAGGACTGCGTGCGAGAAGCACCGCCGCCGCTGGGCTTGGTGCCGCCGGACTTGGCGGGGCCGGTCTTGCCCGCGCCGGGCTTCGCACCGCCGGACTTGGCCGGGCCGGACGTGGGGGCGCCGCCCTTCGGCTGGCCACCCTTGGGCGCAGCGCCCTTCGCGCTCCCACCGGCGGAGGGTGCGGTCGTCCCGCTGCCGGTCACGGAGCTCGACGACGACGACGTCGCGGCGTCCTCGCTGCCGGAGCCCGCTCCTGCCGGAGAGCCCGGGGCGCCTGCGACGCCCTTGGCCCGGTCCTTCCGCTTGGGCTGCTGACGCTGGCCCCGCGGCTTCTCCTCGATGACGGCGGTCGAGGTGGTCGGCTCCTCGAGCGTGATCCCACGGGCGGCGGCGCGGCGCGCCTTGCGCTCCTTCATCAGGCGCTCGGCCTCGGAGCCCGGCGCCGGCATGCGGCGGATCGTGTAGAACTGCTGGCCCATCGACCAGAGGTTCGTGGTGGTCCAGTAGATGAGGACACCGATGGGGAAGTTGACGCCGGAGAACGCGAAGATCAGCGGCAGGACGTAGAGGAGCACCTTCTGCTGCTGCGCCATCGGGCCCTGCAGCGCGGCGGGCGGCATGTTCTTCATGGTCAGCTGGCGCTGCGTGAGGAAGGTGGTCGCGGACATCGCGATGATGAGGACGACGGTCACGACGCGGATGTGCCAGTTGTCGCCGGCGGTCATGAACGTGCCGGACAGCGGGGCTCCGAAGATGGTGGCCGCCTCGGCCTGAGCGGCGAGCTCGGGCGTCATGGGACCGATGGGGTCGTAGGTGCCGGCGGCGATGCGCGGCAGCTCGATGAGCACCCGGAACAGGGCGAAGAAGATCGGCGACTGGAGCAGGATCGGCAGGCACGACGCGAACGGGTTCGTGCCGTGCTTGCGGTAGAGCTCCATCGTCTCGCGGCTCATCGCCTCACGGGACGCGGGGTCGGTCTTCCCCTTGTACTTCTTCTGGATCGCCTGCATCTCGGGCGCGAGCAGCTGCATGCCGCGCGACGCCTTGATCTGCTTGAAGAACAGCGGGATCAGCAGGATCCGGATCACGATCACGAGACCGACGATCGACAGGCCCCATGCAGCGCCGCTCTCGGGGTCGAGCCCGAGGGTCGTGAACAGGGCGTGGAACTGGACCATGATCCAGGCCACGACGGTCATGATCGGACTGAGCAGTCCGTCGAACCACGACATCCGGGGGCTCCTCGGAGGGGATCAGTGCGTGGACGGAGCCACGTCAGGGTGACGGTGAAGACGGTGGTGGTGGTGCGAAGGGCGCGCCGGTGGAACGTCGTCGACGCCCCCCGGGTTCCACGGGTGGCACCGCAGCAGGCGCCGCGCGGCGAGCCACGAGCCGCGGAGCAGCCCGTGCCGCGTGACGGCGATGACGGCGTACTGCGAGCACGACGGGTAGAAGCGGCAGGTCGGCGGCGTCATCGGGGAGATGAAACGCTGGTACCCGCGCAGGAGGAGCAGCACGAGCTGTGCCGGCAGACGCACGGCACCACGCACCACGGATCGCCAGGTCATGGGGCGACTACGCCTGAGCCGTGCGCGACGTGAGGCGCCGCGTCGCGGTGGCGAGCGCGGAGTCGAGGTCCGCCCCCAGCCGCGCGTACTCGGCGGTCGCTGCGGGAGGGAGCGCCCGGACGACGAGTCCCGTGTCAGCGGGGAGCGCGTCGAGGCGGGCCCGGACGAGCTCCCGCAGGCGTCGCTTGACGAGGTTGCGGCGGACCGCCGTGCCCACGGCCTTGGACACGACAAGACCGACCACGGGACCGTCGGGTCCTGGGTCGGTCTTGGTCGTCAGGTGCACCACGAGGGTGTCCCGGCCGCTGCGCGCACCACGGCGCACCGCCTGCTCGAAGTCGGCAGCGCGGCGCATCCGGTGCGCGGCGGGCAGCACCGGCGCTGGCGTCAGGCCGAGAGCTCCGCGCGACCCTTGCGGCGACGGGCCGCGAGGATCGCGCGACCCGCGCGGGTGCGCATGCGCAGACGGAAGCCATGCGTCTTGGCGCGGCGCCGGTTGTTCGGCTGGAACGTGCGCTTGCTCACGAGAGTCTCCACTACATCCGGGTTGGGCCCCGCGCGTGGGCGCGTGACCTGGGTCTGTCTGCCGAGCTCGACTGCTCCAAGGACACGCACGCGGCGTGTGGCGTCAGGGCGCGCCAGCAGGAGCCATCAGGAAGGCTGGACAACGGTACGCCGCGTCGTCGCGGCCGGTCAAATGGGCGGGAGCGCCACGTCTGCCTGCCGGGAGCCTACCTGGACACCTGGTGAGGTCACCCGGCAGGACGCCTCCCCCGGCGCGTCGTCGGGGGCTAGCATCGTTCGTCGTCGCCGTGCCTGTGGACGTCGGGGACCCTCCCGTGTGGAGAGGTCGATCTCGACGAGCCGCTGTCGGCGCACCACGGCCCGGCGTCGTGCCGTCAGGACGGGTGCGAGGCGACCGCGCACAGGTGTGGACAAGTATGTGGACAACGGGGGCCGTGCGAGACTCGACCACTCCACGATCGATCAGCTGAGGTAGGACGTTGTCACAGGACGAAGAGCTCGCCCGGGTCTGGGGCCACGTCGTCGCGACCCTCGAGGCGAGCCCCGACATCACGCCGCGGCAGATCGCCTTCGTCCGCCTCGCACGTCCGCTCGGGCTGCTCGACGGCACGTTGCTGCTGGCGGTGGGCAACGACCTGACGAAGGACTACCTCGAGACGCGCGTGCGCTCGGAGGTCACGGACGCCCTGTCGGACGCCCTCGACCGCGAGGCGCGCTTCGCGATCACGGTCGACCCGGAGCTCGCGAGCGACACCACCCCGTCGCTGCGCGTCGTCCCTCCCGCTCCCCCGGCTCCGCTCGACCGCAACGACGGGTCGCCGCACCGTGAGGACGGCTCGGACGAGGTCTCCGACCGCAGCGACCGCCCGGACCTGTCCGTGGTGCACGGGGGCCAGGACGACGACGGCCCCGGGCCTGGCCGCGTCGCGATCGACGACCGTCCGCTGCCGTCGGGCCGCAAGCAGGCGTCGGAGCCGGCGCGGCTCAACCCGAAGTACCAGTTCGAGACGTTCGTCATCGGTTCGTCGAACCGCTTCGCCCACGCGGCCGCGGTCGCCGTGGCCGAGGCGCCGGCCAAGGCGTACAACCCGCTGTTCATCTACGGCGACTCGGGCCTCGGCAAGACGCACCTGCTGCACGCGATCGGGCACTACGCCTACAACCTGTACCCCAGCGTCCGGGTGCGGTACGTGAACTCGGAGGAGTTCACGAACGACTTCATCAACTCGATCTCCGAGGGCAAGGCGGGCGCGTTCCAGCGGCGCTACCGCGAGGTCGACGTGCTCCTCATCGACGACATCCAGTTCCTGCAGGGCAAGGAACAGACGATGGAGGAGTTCTTCCACACGTTCAACACGCTGCACAACGCGAACAAGCAGGTCGTGATCACGTCCGACCTGCCGCCCAAGCAGCTGAACGGCTTCGAGGACCGCATGCGGTCGCGGTTCGAGTGGGGCCTCATCACCGACGTCCAGCCGCCGGACCTCGAGACGCGCATCGCGATCCTGAGGAAGAAGGCCGGCAGCGAGCGGCTGCAGGCGCCGCCGGACGTCCTCGAGTACATCGCGAGCAAGATCTCGACGAACATCCGTGAGCTCGAGGGCGCGCTGATCCGCGTGACCGCGTTCGCGAACCTCAACCGCCAGCAGGTCGACCTGTCGCTCGCGGAGATCGTCCTCAAGGACCTCATCACCGACGAGCAGACCGCCGAGATCACCGCCACGCAGGTGATCGGCCAGACGGCCGCGTACTTCGGGCTGTCGATCGACGACCTGTGCGGCTCGAGCCGCTCGCGCGTGCTGGTGACGGCCCGACAGATCGCGATGTACCTGTGCCGCGAGCTCACGGACCTGTCGCTGCCGAAGATCGGCCAGGCGTTCGGGGGTCGTGACCACACGACGGTCATGCACGCGAACCGCAAGATCCGCGAGCTCATGGCCGAGCGCCGGTCGATCTACAACCAGGTCACCGAGCTGACGAACCGCATCAAGCAGCAGAGCCGGGGCTGATCCGTCCCACCTGTCCGGTTCGTGGGGGATCCGTCCTCACGGTTGTCCACAGTTTCCACAGGGGGCTGGGGATGTTTGTGACGCTGTTCACCCGATCAGATCAGTCGCCGCGACCAACGCGCCGAACCATGCCCTGACCTGCGCCTTCGTCCCGTGCCCGGACCGCCCGACACGCACCCCCGCCGACGAGCGATGAGACAAGTCTCATCGTCGAATCGATGCGACAGCCTTGACCGGAACCCTCACGTTCCGGATGAAACATGCATGGGACGAATGTTCACACCTGTGCACACACCTGTGGACGACGGTGGACGACACGCCACGACGCTGTGGAGGACACCGTGCTCGTCCGTGGACGCCGCAAGGCCTTCTCCGGCACGTCCACCGGCGTCCACCGGAGCACCGGTACGGCACCCACAGCACGTCCACACGGCCTCGACGGGCTGACCTGCACCGACGGTCACGATCCACACCGTGCACACGACCGATGACGACGACGAGACTTCTCTCTGCTGATGATCCACACACCGCCGAAAGCTGACGGCGGCCGGCCGGGACGCCGATCGGCACGATCGACGGCCGGCGCGCGCAGCACGCCCGGAGAACCTGTCGTCCACACCCTCCACGGACCTGTACCGAGCGTCGGACCTCTCGCGTAGTGTTCGCGTGATGCCACGGACAGGCCGTGTCGTGCGTGCGACCAGTGCGCTCACGACGGCCCACCGGCGTCGACGCACGAGCGCCCCACGCCGGAACCGTGCGACGACGCCCCGGGCAGCACTCGAACGACGAAGAGGTGACACATGAGGTTCCGGGTCGACCGTGACGTCCTCGCCGACGCGGTCACGTGGACGGCTCGCAGCCTGCCCACCCGACCGCCGGTCCCCGTGCTCGCGGGCGTCCGCATCGAGGCCGACACGACCGGGACGATCCAGCTGTCGAGCTTCGACTACGAGGTCTCGGCGCGCTCGCAGATCCCGGCCGACGTCTCCGAGCCGGGCACGGTCCTCGTCTCGGGCCGTCTGCTCGCGGAGATCTCCCGCGCCCTGCCCGACAAGCCCGTGGACGTCGTCCTCGACGGCACCAAGGTCGTCGTCACCTGCGGCGCGAGCCGCTTCACGCTCCTCACCATGCCGGTCGAGGACTACCCGAACCTGCCGTCCATGCCGGCCACGGCGGGGACGGTCGACGGCGACGAGCTCACGCACGCCGTCGCGCAGGTCTCGGTCGCCGCGAGCCGCGACGACACCCTGCCGCTCCTCACGGGCGTGCGCGTCGAGATCGAGGGCGAGAAGGTCACGCTGCTCGCGACCGACCGCTACCGCCTCGCGCTCCGCGAGCTCACGTGGAAGCCGTCGTCGCCCGACATCTCGACGGTCGCGCTGGTGCGCGCGCGCACGCTCTCCGACGCCGCGAAGTCGCTGGGCAGCGCGGGCTCCGTCACGGTCGCGCTGTCGACGGGCGCCGGCGTGGACCTCATCGGGTTCGAGGCCGGCGGCCGCCAGACGACGAGCCTGCTCGTCGACGGCGACTACCCCGCCGTCCGCCGCCTGTTCCCCGACGAGACCCCGATCCACGCGATCGTCTCGACGCACGCGCTCGCCGAGGCCGCGAAGCGTGTCGCGCTCGTCGCGGAGCGCAACACCCCGATCCGGCTGGCGTTCTCGCAGGGCCAGGTCGTGCTCGACGCGGGTCAGGGCGACGACGCGCAGGCGTCCGAGGCGCTCGAGGCGACTTTGGTCGGTGACGACATCACGGTCGCGTTCAACCCGCAGTTCCTGCTCGACGGCCTGGGCGCGCTCGACACGACCTTCGTCCGGCTGTCGTTCACGCACCCGAACAAGCCGGTCGAGTTCACGGGCCAGGAGTCGCTGGACGGCGACGACAAGCAGGAGTACCGCTACCTGCTCGTCCCGATCCGGTTCGCGAGCTGACGCGTCGCCGTCGACCCGACGGCCGCGGGAGCGGACCGCGGGACGGTGCGGCAGAGTGACCGGTGGACGCCGGTCGGCGAGGTCCGGGACACCGGGAGAGGCGAGGGGTCATGCACATCGGTCTGGTCGGTCTGGGCAAGATGGGCGCGAACATGCGGGAACGCATCCGCGCCGCGGGCATCGAGGTCACGGGGTACGACCGCAACCCTGACGTGACGGACGTGCCCTCGCTCGAGGCGCTCGTCGAGGCGCTGCCGGCGGGCGAGCGCGTGGTCTGGGTCATGGTGCCGTCGGGTGCGATCACCGACGCGGTCATCCGCGACCTCGGCGGCCTGCTGACCAGCGGCGACGTGGTCATCGACGGCGGCAACTCGTACTACCAGGACGACCAGCCGCACGCGGACCTGCTCGCCGAGAAGGGCGTCGGCTTCCTCGACGTCGGCGTCTCGGGCGGTGTGTGGGGCCTCAAGAACGGCTACGGCCTCATGGTCGGCGGTGACGCGGACCTGGTCGCGCGCGTGCTGCCGGTCTTCGACGCGCTGCGGCCCGAGGGCCCGCGCGAGGAGGGGTTCGTGCACGCCGGTGCGATCGGCGCGGGCCACTTCGCGAAGATGGTGCACAACGGCATCGAGTACGGCCTCATGCAGGCGTACGCGGAGGGCTACGAGCTCCTGGCCGCGAAGGACCTGGTCACGGACGTGCACGGCACGGTCAAGGCGTGGCGTCGCGGCACGGTCGTGCGGTCCTGGCTGCTCGACCTGCTGGTCGAGGCGCTCGAGGCCGACCCGTCCTTCGGCGAGATCGACGACTGGGTCGAGGACTCGGGCGAGGGCCGGTGGACGGTCGACGAGGCGATCGACCTCGCCGTGCCGGCCCCGGTGATCTCGGCGGCGCTGTTCGCGCGGTTCGCGTCCCGGCAGGAGGAGTCGCCCGCGATGAAGGCCGTCGCCGCGCTCCGTCAGCAGTTCGGCGGGCACGCGGTGAAGCCCGCGGGCACGACGGGCCCGATCAGCGACACGACGCCGGTCCCCGACGCGGCCGTCCCGCCGCAGGCCTGACGACCGGCTCGACCAGCTCCGCGAGCGGCCCCCCGTCGCCGCGCGAGCGAGCCCGGCCCCGGTGCCCGACGGTGCCGACGTCCCGGGTGCCTGACCAGCCTCACCACGACGAAGAGACCTGATGTACGTCGCCCACCTGTCGCTCACCGACTTCCGCTCCTACGCGCAGGTCGAGCTCCCCCTCGACGCGGGCATCACCGCGCTCGTCGGGCCGAACGGGCAGGGCAAGACGAACCTCGTCGAGGCGATCGGGTACGTCGCGACGCTCGGCAGCCACCGGGTCCCGTCGGACGCGGCGCTCGTCCGCTCGGGTGCGGGCCGCGCGGTCGTGCGGACCCGTGTCGTGCGCGAGCTCGAGCCGGGGCACCCGCGCGCGACGCTGGTCGAGGTCGAGGTGACGCCGGGCAAGGCCAACCGGGCCCGGGTCAACGGCGGTTCGCCGGGCCGGGCACGCGACATCCTCGGCATCCTGCGCACGGTGCTGTTCGCGCCGGAGGACCTGTCCCTGGTGAAGGGCGACCCGGACGGCCGGCGACGGTTCCTCGACGACCTGCTGGTGCAGCTCGTCCCCCGGTTCGCGGGCACCGTGCAGGACTACGAGCGGGTGCTGCGGCAGCGGTCGGCGCTGCTCAAGACGGCCGGCTCGGCGACGCGGGGCGGACGCGGCACGGCGGACCTGCGGACGCTCGACGTCTGGGACGCGAAGCTCGCGCAGACCGGCGCGGAGCTCGTGGTGGCCCGACGCGCGCTGGTCGCGGCCCTCGCCCCGCACGTCGCGGCGTCGTACGCGCAGGTCAGCGCGGGTCAGGGCGAGGCGGTCGTCACGTACCGGGCGAGCCTGGACGCGGCGCTCGCCGAGGAGGGGCGCGGACGGGCGGGCGACGGCACGAG
>NZ_JAAXOY010000250.1 GCF_012396155.1 Cellulomonas septica
CGCCGACGTCTCCTACGTCGAGAACTGGACGCTCTTCACCGACCTGCTGATCCTCGCCCGCACCGTCAAGGTCGTCGTCGCGCGGAGCGGGGCGTACTGATGGGCTGCTCTGGTGGGGCGTCGCCGTCACCGTCGTCGGGGCCGTCGCCTTCGCCGCGGCGGCGCGCACGCCGGACGGCGGGACGGCTGCCGGCCGGCGCGAGACGGCGTGAGACCGCCCTATCCCGCGCGATCGGCCCGCTGCTAGCGTCCGATTTGCGCCGTTGCTGCCGCTTCGGCGCCGACGTCGACCAGCGGGGGGCAACCGCATGTTCCAGCACGTCCACAGATCAGTCCTGTCCGTCGTCATCGCCACCGGGGCGGTGGTGTCGCTCGGGCTCTCCGCCGCCCAGGCGGACCCCGGCCGTCCCGGACGGGAGGACCGCGACGACGCCCGTCGGGTCGCGCAGGAGCAGCGGGCCACCCGGGGGCAGAACGCGTTCAACGACCTCGTCGCCCGCACCGTCGCGGCGCACCCGGCCGACGTCGTCGACTTCGCGTGGGACGGTGCGCGCGGGACGGTCGTCGTCGCGGACGGCGCCGACGCGCTCGCCGCGCAGCTCGCCGCCTCCGGCACCACGGTCGAGACGGCCGCGCCGGGCGCGGTGCCGTACGTGGGGCGGTCGGACGTCGAGCTCGCCGCCATCGAGCAGCTCCAGGCCGCGGGTGTGGAGAACACCGCGGCGCGCTACGACGCCGAGACGAACTCCGTGCAGGTCACCGCCTGGACCGACGAGGTGGCGGCCACCGCCGAGCGGGTCGACGGCGCGCTCGACCGGTCGGCCGCGAGGTCCGCGGCAGGTCCCGCGGTCGTCGTCGCGTACGAGCCCGCGGCCGACGTCCCGCAGGAGAACACGACCCAGGGCGGCGAGGTCTACGGCGGCTGCACCGGCGGGTTCATGGCCAAGCGCGGCACCGCCTACGGGATCACGACGTCGGCCCACTGCACGACCAAGCCGTCGACGTACGACGGGGACCGCACGGGCAGCACGTACGTGGCGTCGAACAACCGGGACGTGCGGTTCACCGCGCTGAGCGGGGACACGCCCGAGAACAAGTTCCGGATCGACTCCTCGACGCTGCGCACCATCAACGCCACCGGGATCGTGTCCTCCGGGTCGTTGCTGTTCAAGTACGGCAAGACGACCGGGTACGGGTCGTCGACGGTCGAGTCGTACGCGGGCTGCGTGACGTTCTCGTCCGGCAACGTCTGGTGCAACCTCTACTACACGAAGGACAAGGTGACGTCCGGCGGTGACTCCGGCGGTCCGTGGTTCGTGGCGTACACGGGCTACGGCTTCACGACGGGGAGCAACTCGGGCGGCTCCTACGTCACCCCGATCGCCTGGGTCGGGTCGATCTCCGGCTCCGTGACGGTGAAGACGAGCTGATGACGGGCTCCGGGAAGCGCGCCCGCCCCGGGTGGCTCCCGGCGATCGTCGCGCTCGTGCCGCTCGTCGCGGGGGCGGGCGCGTGCGCGGGGCAGGTCGACGGGGCGTCGGACGACGTCCCGTCGACCTCCGCGCCCTCGACGGGTCAGCCGGACGCCGGGTACGCCGCGCTCGATCTCGCGGTGCTCGACGCCCTCGCGGACGACCCGCACCCGAAGGACGCGCGCTACGAGCCGGACCGCGACCGGGTCGTCGTGACCGTCCGGACGCAGGGTGACGCGCTCGACGACGACGCGCGGCGCGCGCTCGAGGAGAAGGCCGAGGCGGTCACGGACGGCGTGGACGTCGTCGTCGAGGTCACCGACCAGGACACGCCCGTCGAGGAGTGACCTGGTCGGCGGGTCGGCGACGGGACGCCCCCGCACACCCGCCGGCCGTCGTGGCGGCGGACGGGATCCGTCTCAGCGCACGCACTGCCCCGTGCGGTCGCCGTGCACCTCGGTCCAGCTCGTCTCGGTGACGCCGCGGGGCCCGGTGTTACCGGTGCAGACCAGGTCGCGCGCGACCGCGACGTACCCCAGGTCGACGCTGTGCGGGTTGTCGACGAGCACGAGCGAGCCGGTCACCAGGACGTAGCAGTCGCGCTGGTCCCGCCGCGGTTCGGCACCGATGCTCGCGAAGTCCGTCAGGCCCGTCACCCGCAGGTCCCCGGCGACCGTCGCGCCGCAGACGAGCACGTCGCCGGACCCGGTGCTCGTGAGGCCGCCGTAGAACGTCGCGCCGTGGACCAGCAGCCGCCCGCCCGTCACCGATGCCGGACCCATGAGCTCCGACCGGCCGCGGACGCGCGTCGCGTCGCGCACCTCGACGTCGTACGAGCCCCAGAGGCGTGCCGCCTCGAGGAAGACGTCGGCCGCCACGCCCGTCACGTCGCCGTCGACCGAGCCGCCGGCGCCGTCGCCGACCCAGATCTTCAGCGACGCCGTGTCCTTGCTGGTCAGGGTCACGTCGCCGTGCACCCGCGAGTCCCCGAGCTCGAGCCGTCCGGCCACCTCGGCGTCGCCGTCGACCGTCGCGCGCCCGACCGAGAACGTCGCCCCCGCGAGCACGGTGACGTCGCCGTGCACCGTCCCGCGGAACATCCAGCAGTCGACGTCGACCACCAGGTCGCCCTCGACGCTCTGCTCCACGAGCGACGAGCCGGGGATGTCGCTGCACAGCGTGGGTGGCGGCTCCGCGGCGGCCGCCGACGATGACGCCCCGGCGACGACCAGCACCACCCCGACCGCCGCGCCCGCGAGCGCGCGACGACGTCCCCCCCGACCAGCCATGGTCCCCCCTCGACCTGACGCGTCCCGCCATCGTGCGCCCGGGCCCGTCGCGGCACAAGGCGGCGGCGCCGGCGCGGACGGTCCGGGCCGCCGCACGCGTCGGGGCATGCTTGCCCCCGTGCACACCTACCTCCGCACGCACCGCGTGACGCTGCGCCCCTTCCGCGCCGACGACGCCGACCTGCTCGTCGAGCTCGACAGCGACCCGGCCGTCATGCGCTTCCTGTCCGGCGGCGAGCCGACGGCGCCCGAGCTGGTCCGCGAGCGCGACCTGCCGAGCATCCTCGCCGGCTACGACCGGTGGGCCGGCGCCTTCGGGCTCTTCGCGGCCTACGCGACCGAGGACGACGCGTTCCTTTCCACAGCAGCACGGCGGTGTTGTTGGCCGTGAGGTTGCGGTCGACGTCGAGGCACAGCCCGGACCGCACGCCGCGGATCGTGCCGTCGGCCTGCGAGGTCCACTGCTGGTTGGTGCCGCCGTTGCAGTCCCAGAGCTGCACGCGCGTGCCCGCGGTGTCGCCTGCTCGCTCGCGCTGCCCCGCGGGTCGCACCAGTCGTGCTTGCACCGGCCGCGGGCGTCGTGGGGAGCGGCGCCCGTAGCCCGGACGGCCACCGTCGAGGCATGACACCGAGAGCCGCACCGCCGGCCGTCGACCCCGGGAACCCCGCCCCGCGCTGGCCGGCCGTGCTCGCCGCCGCCTGGGTCGGCACCTTCTGCCTCGTCGCGGGTGGCGCCTTGATCTGGTCCCGGGTGCGAGGCGGCGGGACGGCCGACCAGGAGGTCGTCGTCCTCGCGATCGCCCTGCGCCTGGTGACGGTCGCCGTGGCGCTGGCGTCCATCCAGTCCTGGGGGAGGCGGCTACCTGGTCGGGTCGTGCTCGGCGGGCTCTGGGGCGCCGGTGCCGTCCAGCTCGCCTACCCGCTCGCGGAGACCGTCGTGAAGACGGCGACCCTTGCCGGGCTCATGGAGCCGCTCGACAAGGGCGTCAGCGACATGAGCGTCCAGGGATGGTTCAACTTCGGCGCGACGTGGCTCATCTGGGGTGTCCCGGGCGCGCTCTTCGTCCTCGCTGCGGTCGTGTTCGGCCGCCGGCTCCCCCACGCGCGCGCCTGGGCGCTCCTGTCCGTCCTCGCGGGTATCGGGTTCCTCGCCGGGCTCGGCCTGCTCATCGGCTGACAGGCCGCGCTCCGACGTCGTGCACCCGGGCAGTCGCCGCTGTCGCCGCCGCTGGGGCAGACGGGCGGGTCCTTCGGAGCGTCGACCGCCCCGGCCGGTGGACGTCCGTGACGACCGGGCGGCCGTGATCGATCAGCGCGGGAAGAAGAAGTTGTCGTACGCGCGCAGGGTGCTCCCGGTCTCGGGGTGGAAGAGGAGCTCGAGACCCGCCCAGTAGCCCGGGTCGGTGCGCGTGTACCCGCACGTGGGCTCCGAGTCGCCGCCCGGGTCGGACACGCGGCCGAGCAGCTGCCCCTCGTACCAGACGTTCGCGACGGCGACGGCCCCCGGCGTCGAGTGGTACGCGCGGACGCACAGCCGTCCGGTGGACCCGTTGACCGAGGCGTAGCCCTTCCACACGCCGTTCTTCTGGACGACGAGGTCGAGGGTCGGGGCGGCCGAGGCGGGGGCGGCTCCGGCGAGGGCGGCGCCTGCCGTCAGCAGAGCGGCGGCGGCAGCGGTGAGGGTGCGGGTGCGGCGCACGGGCGGTTCTCCGTCATCGTCGAGACCGGGATCGGTCCGGGCGCCACAGCATCTCAGCGGGGCGACGAAGCTCGCATCTCGGGAGCATCGGGGAGCGCTCCGTCCGCCTGTCTCACCGCGCGGCGAGCGACCGGACCACCGTGTGCGCCTCGGCGAAGCAGGCGTCCAGGTCGAGTGCCCCGGACCCGAGACCGTCGACCGACCCTGCCGCCGCCGTGCCCGGGTGCGGGTCCGCGGCCGCGAGCACGGCGTCGATCGCCGCGGCCTCGGGTGCGAGCG
>NZ_JAAXOY010000251.1 GCF_012396155.1 Cellulomonas septica
CCCCGCGACGACGGGCGTCGGCCTCCAGCTCGTCGCCGCGCTCGTCGTCCTCGTCGCCGCCGTCGCGATCCCGTGGCCCGCGTGGTCGCCCGCGCTCACGGCGACGCTCGTCGTGCCGTTCGTCGTCGTGGCCGGCGCGGTGCTCGGCACGCAGGCGTTCGCGCTGCTGGTGCTGTCCCGCCGCACGGGCGTCGTCGCCGGCTGGCAGATGTCCGGCCAGGCCGTCACCGACCACAAGGGCTTCCTGCGGCTGTGCCTGCGGACCGACGGGCGGCTCGAGATCTACCCGCTCGTCGTCGACACGGTGTGCCGCCGCTGGGACGTCGACGCCCGGGACGGCGCACCGCGCCCCGTCCCCGCCGACGGCCCGCCCGCCGTCCGTCTGCTGGAGGACCCGATCGTCGTCGCGCAGGAGGGGTTCACGTCATGAGCGTCGAGGAAGCACCTGTGACCGTCACGCGGTCCGACCACCGCACCGAGCTCGTCCCGTTCACCGCCCGCGACGGCACCCGGCTGACGTTCGTCCACGTCCGCGGGCCGCGCGAGCCGTGGCGCGGGCCCGTCATGCTCGCGCACGGCTCGGGCGTCCGTGCCGAGCTGTTCCGGCCGCCGCTGCCGCGCACGCTCGTCGACGTCCTGCTCGAGGACGGCTGGGACGTGTGGATGCTCAACTGGCGCGCGTCGATCGACCTCGACCCGATGCCGTGGACGCTCGACGACGCCGCGGTCTTCGACCACCCCGCCGCGGTCGACCACGTCCTCGCCGCGACCGGCGCGACGACGATGAAGGCGATCGTGCACTGCCAGGGGTCGACGTCGTTCATCATGGCGGCCGTCGCCGGCCTGGTCCCCGCGGTCGACACCATCGTCTCGAACGCCGTGTCCCTGCACCCCGTGCTGCCGTTCTGGTCGCGGCAGAAGATCCGCTACCTCGTCGACCCGATCGAGCGGTTCACCCCGCACCTCAACCCCGCGTGGGGCTACCGCTCCGACGGGAACTTCTCGAAAGTGCTGCGCGGCGTCGTCCGCGTCACCCACCCCGAGTGCGACAACATCGTCTGCCGCATGGTGTCGTTCACGTACGGCTCCGGCTTCCCCGCGCTGTGGTCGCACGAGAACCTCGACCGCGCGACGCACGACTGGATCAGCGGCGAGTTCGCCGACGTGCCCCTGTCGTTCTTCCGGCAGATGGGCGAGTCCGTCGCCGCCGGGCACCTCGTCCCCGCGCGGGACCACCCCGAGCTGCCCGACGACCTGGTCGCCGGGCCACCGCGCACCGACGCGCGCTTCGCATTCCTCGCAGGCGCCGACAACCGGTGCTACCTGCCCGAGTCGCAGGTCCGGACCCACGCGTTCTTCGCGCGGCACCGGCCGGACAAGGGCGACACGCTGCACGTCCTGCCGGGCTACGGGCACCTCGACGTGTTCTTCGGCCGGCGCGCGTGGCGGGACACCTACCCGATCATCCTGGAGGAGCTGCACCGATGAGCCTGCTGACCTCGGCCGCGCGGACGGTGCTGTCCCGCGTCCCGTCCCCCGTCCCGCGCCGCCAGCGCCGCCTCACCGGTCAGGCCGCGCGCGTCGACACCATCCCGTACGCCATGCCGGTGTCGTCCGAGGACTCGCCCGTCCTCATGGCCGCCTTCCCGATCTCGCTGTCCGCCGCGCGGGCCGTCCTGCCGGGGACCGAGCTGCACCCCGTGTCCCTCGGCCTCGGTCGCGGCGTGCTCGTCGCGACCGTCGTCAACTACCGGTCGACCGACATCGGGCAGTACATCGAGTACTCGCTCGCGATCGCCGTCACGCACGGCCCCCGGCCCGCGCCGCCGCTCCTGCCTCTCGCCCTCATGCGGACGCTGCAGCTCGGCCAGTACGTCGTCGACCTGCCCGTCTCGACCGAGGTGTCCGTCAAGGGCGGCAAGGGCATCTGGGGCATGCCCAAGCACCAGGCGTCGCTCGACTTCGTCGTGACCGACACCACGGTCTCCGCGCAGTACGACACCCTCGACGGGCAGTTCGGCGCGCTCGTCGAGATCGAGCGGCCCGCCCCCGTCGGGCTGCCGCTCAAGCTCGCCGCCGCGAACTACTGCGCGTTCCGCGGGCAGCTCATGAAGTCGACGATCTACTTCGAGGCGACGGGCGACATCGCGGTCGGGCCCGGCGCGCGGGCGCGCATCGTGCTCGGCGACGCACCGGGCGTGCAGCCGCTGCGCGCGCTCCAGATCGGGTCGAAGCCGCTGTTCACCGCGTGGCTGCCGACCGCGCAGGGCGTGCTCGACGACCACTACGAGGCGTGGTTCCTCACCGGCGACACGCTCGGGTCGGTCGACGCGTCCCTGGCGTCCGGGCAGTTCGGCGAGCCGCTCGAGTCCGTGGTCGGGCTCGGCCGCGGCGAGACGTGGCCCGCGCCGCCCGACCGGTCGCGCCCCGAGGTGCAGGGCCGCGTCGCCGCGGGGGTGGCGACGTGATCACGTTCGTCTCGGCGCTGTGGTTCCTGTTCGGCGCGACGATGTACGTCGGGACCATGTGGGTGCTCAAGTGGTTCCTGTTCCCCACGTGGCGCGGCCTGTCGCGGGACAACGTCGGCACCCACTTCGGCATCCCGACGAAGCGCGCGACCGCCTTCTTCACGGGCGTCGTGCCGCTCATGTTCGTCGCCGCGATCATCCTGGTCGTCACCGAGTGGGGCACCCGCTGGGTGTGGTTCGGCGTCGCCTGCCTCGTCGGGATCTTCGTCCTCACGTTCGTCGGGCAGGGCATCATCATCCCGATCAACAAGCGGATCCGGGGCGGTGACTTCGCCGACGACGCCGAGCTGCGGTCCCTGCTGCACCGCTGGATGACGCTCAACGACATCCGGTTCTACGGCTCGACGTTCACGTGGGTCGCGATCACCTGGTACGTCGTCGCGCGCGGCGACCTGCTCGGGGCGCTGACATGACGGCCGACGCGGGCCCGCGCCCGCCCGGCACGTCGCGGGGCACAGCGGTCGGCGCGTCGCGGACCCCGCTCGTGCTGCTGCTCGTCGTGATCGGCTGGATCACCGTCGCGAGCGGCGCGGTGCAGATGCTCGTGCCGTCGTTCGTGCTGTCCCTGCTGGGCGCGGCCGAGGACGCCACGGCGCAGCAGCTGTTCGCGACCGTCGGGATGTTCATGGTCGTCGTCGGCGGGCTGCTGCTCACCACGCTGTCGCGGCCGCGGCACGATCCCGACGTCGTGCTGTGGGCCGGGGTCCAGAAGGCTGCCGCGTCGGTCGCCGTCCTGGTGGGGGTGGCGCGCGGCGTGTTCGACCCGCTCGCGCTCGGCGTCGCCGCGTTCGACCTGCTCACGGCCGTGCTCCTCGCCGTCCACCTGCGCACGCTGCGCGGTGCGCGATGAGGTCGCTCGTCGCCGCCGGGGGCGGCATGCGCGTCGCGTGGCAGGCCGGCGTCGTGCGGGCGCTCCAGGAGGACGGGATCACGTTCGACCACGTCGACGGCACGTCCGGGGGCATCCTCACCGCCGCGATGCTGTGCTCGGGCGTCGACGCCGTCGAGATGTGCCGCCGCTGGCGCGACGTCGACGTGCAGGACTTCGGCTCCGCGCTCCCGCTGCACGAGTACCTCACCGGCCCGTGGAACCTGCCCGCGGTCGGGGACGCCGACGGGCTCGTCCGCCGCGTCTTCCCGGCGCTGGGCATCTCGGACGCGGCGGTCCGCGCGTCGACGCTCCAGGGCTCGTTCAACGTCGTCGACTTCGTCACCAAGCAGAACGTCGCCGTCGACGCCGCCGACGCCGACGCCGAGCTCCTCGCCGCCGGCATGTCCCTGCCGCTGTTCCTCACGCCGCTGCAGCGCGACGGGCACGTCTGGACCGACGCCGTCTGGGTCCGCGACGCCAATGTCACCGAGGCCCTGCGCCGCGGCGCCGACGAGGTGTGGCTGGTCTGGTGCATCGGCGACACCGGCCGCTGGGGCGACGGGCCGCTCGAGCAGTACGTCCACATGATCGAGATGAGCGCCGCCGGGGCGCTGGCCGCCGACCTCGCGCTCGCCCACGCGACCGGCCGCTCGTTCGTCCTGCACGTCGTCAAGCCGGAGCACCCGCTGCCGCTCGACCCTGAGTTCTACCTCGGGCGCATCTCGTCCGACTCGCTCGTGCAGATGGGCTACCGGGACGCGCGGCGCTACCTCGCCGGGCGGTCGTCGTCCGGGGTGCCGCGGGACGCGTCGTGCACGCGCATGACCGAGCCGCCGCCGTCGGCGCGGTACGTCGAGCACCTGCGCGGGTCCGTCGAGGGTGTCGAGGTCGTGCTGGACCTCACCGTCGTCATGCCGCTCGACGGACCTGTCAGCGGGGCGTCCGTCGCCGGCGCGCTCACGTACGCGCCCTGGGGCGAGCGGGCGTTCCTGGCCGACGGTCGCGTCGAGGAGACGACGGACGCGTTCGTCTACCGGGGTGCCGTGCGGGTCGACGGGGACGTGCTCGAGGTCGAGGCCGTGCGGTCGCTGGTCGACGACCCCGGGTTCGACGCGTGGTCCGACCTGTCGCGCGTCGCGCTCACCGTGCGCTCAGCCTCCGGCTCCGTCGTGCTGTCGGCGCCGCTCGAGCTCGGCCCCGGCGGGGTGCGTCGGCTGGTCACGTCGGTCGAACCCGTCGGCGTGACGGGCGTGTTCCACCGCGCCGACGCGGTCCGACGTCTGCTGGCGCGCGGCGCGGGGGCGCTGCGCCGCTGACGCGACGACGCGCAGGTGGGTCGTCGCGTCGTC
>NZ_JAAXOY010000252.1 GCF_012396155.1 Cellulomonas septica
GCCCGGCCGGTCGCGCGTGGCGGACCGGCCGGGCGGTCCGGGTCAGACCTTCTCGGCGCCCGCGGTGATGAGCGGCAGGTACGCGTCGAGCGCCCACGGCAGCGACAGCGGCGTGGCGGTCGTGACGGCCATGCCGAGCGAGCGGTCGAGCATCGGCACGTACGCACCGGCGGCGAAGGCGGGGATCTGCGCGAACAGCGGCTGCGCCTCGGTCGCGGCCTGCTCGGCCTCGTCCCCGAACCACGTGAACAGCAGCTGGACGTCGGCGAGCTGGTCCGCGTTCTCGAGGCCCAGGCTCGACGTGAACGTGTTCGGTGACGGCTTCAGGTCCGCGACCGACGGCGCGAGCTCGAGGCCCAGGTCGGTGAGCAGGTCGACGCGCGGGTCGCCCGGCAGGTACACGTCGAGGCTGCCGGGCGTGCCGGCGTAGACGTACGCGAACGAGATCCCGGCGAGCTCGGGGTTGGCGAGCGCGGCCTCGTCGATCGCGTCCTGACGCGTCTGCAGCAGCGGCTCGGCCTGCTCGGGAACGCCGAGGGCGGTCGCGATGATCTCGACCTGCTCCTCGATCGTCGTCTGCCACGCCTCCTTCGGGTACGCCACCACCGGCACGACCTCGGAGAGCTGGTCGAAGACGTCCTGCTCCAGGCCCGACTGCGGCGCGAGGACCAGGTCGGGCTCGAGCGCGACGATCGCGTCGACGTCGAGCGGGTACGCGGCGATCGCCTCGGGGAGCTCGGCGTCGCGCTCCTCGATCGCCTCGCGGAACCACGGGTGGTAGCCGTCCTCGTCGCCGCCCCACGTGTCGGCCTCGATGCCCACGGGCACCGTGCCGAGCGAGAGCGCGATGTCGTCCGCACCCCAGCCGAGGGTCACGACGCGCTCGGGCTTCTGCTCGATGACGGCCTCGCCGAGCGCCGACTCGATGGTGACGGGGAACGTCGTGCCGTCGCTCTCGGTGCTGCCGGGCTCGGGGGTGGCGGCGTCGTCGTCGGTCGAGCCGGCGCACGCGGCGAGCGCGAGGGTCAGCGCGGTCGCGACGACGGCGACGGCGGAGCGGCGCAGGTGGCGCACGGGGGGACTCCCATCGGTGAGGGGCGGGCCGACACGGTCTTCCCGTCGCGGCCGGCGGATGAGGCAAGCCTAACCTCGCCTGCGACCCCTCTGGTGGGACCCGGATGTCGCCCTGCTCACACCGGGCGCTACGCCCTGTCGCCCGGGAGAGCACCCCGGTGCCACCGCTCAGAGCGGGAGCGGCGCGCCCGTCAGACGCTCGAACGCCTCGAGGTACCGGTCGCGCGTGCGCTCGACGACGTCGGCCGGCAGGACCGGCGGCGGCACGTCGGACTCGCGGTCCCACCCCGACGCGGGCGACGTCAGCCAGTCGCGGACGAACTGCTTGTCGAAGCTCGGCTGCGCGCGGCCCGGCTCCCACGCGTCGGCGGGCCAGAACCGCGACGAGTCCGGCGTGAGCACCTCGTCGCCCAGCGTGACCGCGCCCGTCGTCGGGTCGGTGCCGAACTCGAGCTTGGTGTCCGCGAGGATCACGCCCCGCTCGCGCGCGACGGCCTCCGCCCGCGCGTAGACGGCGAGCGTGAGGTCGCGCAGCGTCGTCGCGGCCTCCTCGCCGATCTGCGCGACGACCGCCGAGAACGGCACGTTCTCGTCGTGGTCCCCGAGCTCCGCCTTCGTCGCGGGCGTGAAGATCGGCTCGGGCAGCCGCGACCCGTCCACCAGGCCGGCCGGCAGCGGGATGCCCGTGACCTCGCCCGACGCGCGGTACTCGGCCAGTCCCGAGCCCGTCAGGTAGCCGCGGGCGACGCACTCGACGGGGAACATCGACAGGCGACGGCACACCATCGCGCGGCCTGCCACGGCCTCGGGCACGTCCGTCGAGACGACGTGGCTCGGCACGAGGTCGGCCAGCTGCTCGAACCACCACAGGCTGAGCTGCGTGAGCACGACGCCCTTGCCCGGGATGCCCGGCGACAGCACGTGGTCGTACGCGGAGACCCGGTCGCTCGCGACGACCAGCACGACGTCGCCGTGCTCGGCGGTGATCGCCGCACCCGCGGCGGACTCGTCGGGGACGTACAGGTCTCGCACCTTGCCGGAGTACGTGTGCGCCCAACCGGGCAGCGCGACGGACGGTTCGGGCACGACGGCGAGAGTCACGCGCACAGTCTGGCGTGCGGACCGCCGACGGCGCGCACCGCGTCCATCGTCACGCGTCGACGCCGGGACCCGGGCCGCCTCCGGCCGGCGATCGCACACCGGCAGCGGCGAGGTTCCGCTCGAGCTCCGAGACAGTCAGGTCGTATCCCGTCGCCGACGCGCCCGACCAGTTGACGCCCACGCGGATGCCGTCGCCCCTCAGTCCGGGCAACCACCGCCGCAGGAACTCGTCGAGCGGGATCTCGACGACCGACAAGGCGGAGAACGCAGGCACGCGGGCGACGACACGGTCCACGCGGGTCCGGCGGGACCAGAACGGCATCACCTCCTGGCCCGAGCCGTTCATGAACGACGGGAAGCCCTTGTCGTCGCGGATCGTCCACACCGAGGAACCGCGCGACAGATCCGCGTAGAAGGCTGCCGCGTGCGCCGCGCTCGTGCTCATGGCCGGGTCCCCCGCCGCACCGTGGTCAGCGTCCGGCGGCCGAGGCGGCGATGTCGGAGCGGTGGTGCGAGCCAGCGAGCTCGATCTGCTCGACGCCCGCGTAGGCGGCCGCACGCGCGGCGGCGAGGTCGGCGCCGACGCCCACGACCGACAGCACGCGTCCGCCGTTCGACACGAGGTGCGCGCCGTCGACCTGGGAGTCGTCGTCGCCCGCAGGGTTCTGCCGCAGCGCGGTGCCCGCGTGCAGGACATGCACACCCGGGAGGGCCTCGGCATCCTCGACGCCCGTGATCGGGTCGCCGCCGCGGACCGTGCCGGGGTAGCCGTGCGACGCGACGACGACCGTCACGGCCGCGTCGTCGCGCCACTCCAGCGGGGGCAGGTCCGCGAGGGCGCCCGTCGCCGCCGCGAGCAGCACGCCCGCGAGCGGCGTCGCGAGCCGCGGCAGGACGACCTGCGTCTCCGGGTCGCCGAAGCGCGCGTTGAACTCGACCACGCGCGTGCCCTTCGACGTGAGCGCGAGGCCGCAGTAGAGGACGCCGACGAACGGCGTGCCGCGGCGGGCCATCTCGTCGACCGTGGGCCGCGCGACGAGGTCCAGGACCTCGTCGACCAGCCCGTCGGGCGCCCACGGCAGCGGCGAGTACGCGCCCATGCCGCCCGTGTTCGGGCCGGCGTCGCCGTCGAGCGCGCGCTTGAAGTCCTGCGCGGGGACCAGCGGGACGACCGTCGCACCGTCGGACAGCACGAACAGCGACACCTCGGGGCCGTCGAGGTACTCCTCGACGACGGCCCGGCCGCCCTCCTTCTCGACGCACGCGCGCCCGTGCTCGAGCGCGAGCGCGCGGTCGTCGGTCACGACGACGCCCTTGCCCGCGGCGAGCCCGTCCTCCTTGACGACGTACGGCGGACCGAACGCGTCGAGCGCTGCGGCGACCTCGTCGACCGTCGACGCGACGCGCGGCTCGGCGGTCGGGACGCCCGCGGCGGCCATGACGTCCTTCGCGAACGCCTTCGACCCCTCCAGGCGCGCGGCCTCGGCCGACGGGCCGAACACAGGGATCCCGGCCGCGCGGACGGCGTCGGCCACGCCCGCCACGAGCGGGGCCTCCGGGCCGACGACGACCAGGTCCGCGCCGAGCTCGCCGAGGCGGAGAAGGCGCGCGTCGAGGGGCACGCGGCGCTCGGCGAGCAGGTCCGCGCCATGCGCGTGGCCTCCGAGCAGCTCCGTGGGGAGACGGCCCAGCTCGTCACGGCGCTGCGGTCCTCGCAGGTCCGGGGCCGATGGGGCGAGGTGCAGCTGCGCCGCGTCGTCGAGGCCGCGGGGATGCTCGCGCACGTCGACTTCGTCGAGCAGGAGCAGGTCCGCACCGACGACGGCCTGCTGCGCCCCGACATGGTCGTGCGGCTCGCGGGCGGCAAGCACGTCGTCGTCGACGCGAAGGTCGCGTTCCTCGGCTTCCTCGAGGCGTCGCAGACGGACGACCCCGCGGTGCGGGCCGACCGGCTCGCCGCGCACGCCCGGCACGTCCGCAAGCACGTCGACGACCTCGCGTCGAAGCGGTACTGGGACCAGTTCGCGCCCGCGCCCGAGTTCGTCGTGATGTTCGTCCCCGCCGAGTCGTTCCTGCACGCCGCCGCCGACCAGGACCCGACGCTCGTCGAGTACGCGTTCGAGCGGAACGTCGTCCTCGCGACGCCCGTCACGCTGCTCACGCTGCTGCGGACGGTCGCCTATGCGTGGCGGCAGGACGCCCTCGCCAGCAACGCGCAGGCCGTCCTGTCGCTCGGCAAGGAGCTGCACGGGCGGCTCGCCACGATGGGCGCGCACCTGACGCGCCTCGGGCGGGCGATCGACTCCGCCGCGGGCGCCTACAACCAGGCGGTCGGCTCGCTCGAGACGCGCGTGCTCGTGAGCGCGCGCCGGTTCGCCGACCTGCACGTCGTCGACGGCGACCTGCCGACGCCGACGCCGGTCAACCCGCAGCTCTCCGTCGTCAGCGCGCCCGAGCTCGTCGCGTCCGCCGAGGAGCAGATCGTGGCGCTCGACGAGCGTGTGCTCGGCGACGGCGCCGAGCGGCGCGACGCGCGGGCGTTCGACGCCGAGCTGCCGCGTCCCGAGGACC
>NZ_JAAXOY010000253.1 GCF_012396155.1 Cellulomonas septica
CCCCGCGCGACCGCCCCCATGACGCCGCCGAGCCCGCCGCACAGCACGACGTGACCGCGCGCGGCCAGCCCGCGGCCGACCTCCTCGGCGACGTCCAGGTCGACGCCCGACGCCTCGCCCGGTCCCACGACGCCGACGTGCCCGCCGCTCATCGCACCTCCCGCACGTCCGCCCGTCCCCCCATCGGACCACACCGCGACCGGATCGGGACCAGTTCGTGACCTGGGAGGCTTTCCTGGCAGCGCGACCACCCCGCATCCTTCCGGCACGTCGAAGGAGGCGAGACATGGAGCGAGCCGTCACGGGTTCGTCCGACGAGCCGGCGGGCCGGGTCGGCTGCTACTGCGGCTGCCCGACGTGTCCCGGGACCGGCAGCGCCCCGGCGGACGCGTCCGACGCGGAGTGGTTGCACAGCGTGCTGCCCCCGGCGACGTCGCAGCCGTGGGTGCTCCTGCCGTTCGGCGCGGTCTGGTCGGGGCGCACGGCCGTCGACGTCACCGACTGAGCCGAGGGGCGTCAGCCCCCCGTCGCCGACCGCCCGACGGCCAACGCCCGTCGCACGCCGTCCGTCGTCGGCCGCCAGCCGCTCAGGCGAAGCGCGACGCGTCGCCCGCACCCACGCGGACGACCTCCGGCGCGTCCTCGGTCCAGTCGACGACGGTCGTCGGGACGGTGCCGCAGTCGCCCGCGTCCACGACGGCGTCGACGACGTGGTCGAGCTCCTCCTTGATCTGCCAGCCCTCGGTGAGCGGCTCGTCCTGTCCGGGGAGCAGCAGCGTCGAGGAGAGCAGCGGCTCGCCGAGCTCGCGGACGATGGCCTGCGCGACGCGGTTGTCGGGGATGCGCACGCCGACGGACCGCTTCTTCGGGTGCGCGAGCCGGCGCGGCACCTCGGGCGTGGCCTTGAGGATGAACGTGTACGGCCCGGGCGTCGCCGCCTTGATCGCGCGGAAGGCCGCGTTGTCGAGGTGCACGAGCTGCCCGAGCTGCGCGAAGTCGGCGCACACGAGCGTGAAGTGGTGCCGGTCGTCGAGGTGGCGGATGCGGCGGATCCGCTCGGCCCCCTCCTGGTCGCCGACGCGGCAGCCGAGCGCGTAGCAGGAGTCCGTCGGGTAGACGACCAGGCCGCCGTTCCGCAGCAGGTCGACGACCTGCGCGAGCGCCCGGGGCTGCGGGTCGTGCGGGTGGACGTCGAAGTAGCGGGCCATGCGCCCGAGCGTAGGGCCGTCGCGGCTCGGCCGTCCGGGTCAGGCGGGAACGAGGTGGTCGGGGCAGACCTCGAAGCGGTCGGGGGTCATGGTGAGCTCGGCGCGGCCACCCGTGAGCGAGCGCAGGTCGAGCGCGTACCGGGCGAGCTCGGCCTCGGGCACGGACGCCTCGATCCGGACGGTCCCGTCGTCGAGCGACGCCGTCGCGGTGATCCGGCCGCGACGCGACGACAGGTCGCTCATGACGTCGCCCTGCGCAGTCGTGGGCACGACGACCGAGACGTGGCAGATCGGCTCGAGCACCACGGTCCCGGCGGCGGCGAGCGCCTCGCGGACGCCCGTCGCGGCCGCGGTGCGGAACGCCATGTCGGACGAGTCGACCGAGTGCGACTTGCCGTCGTACACCTCGACGCGCAGGTCGACGACGGGGTACCCGTGCGGGCCGCCGTGCTCCATCGCCTCGACGACGCCCTTCTGCACCGCGGGCAGGTAGCCGCGCGGGATCGCGCCGCCGACGACCTTGTCGACGAACTCGAAGCCCGACCCGTGCGGAGCGGGCGAGACGCGCAGCTGCACGACGGCGTACTGCCCGTGGCCGCCGGACTGCTTCTTGACCTTGCCCTCGGCCTCGACGGGCTTGCGGATCGTCTCGCGGTAGCCGACCGGCACGGGCGACGTGCGGACGTGCACCCCGAAGACGCGCGCCAGGCGCTCCAGGGCGACGGCGAGGTGGGTGTCGCCGAGTCCGCGCAGGATCGTCCGGTCGGTGCTGCGGTCGACCGTCAGCGTGGTGTCCTCGGCGACGAGCCGGGTCAGCGCGGCGGACAGGCGGTCGTCGTCGGACTGCGTGACGGGCTCGAGCGCGAGCGCGTAGACGGGCGGTCGCGTGCGCGGCGGGACGGCCGTCATGGCGGCGCCCGGGCCGGTGCGGTCCGCGAGGAGCGATCCCGAGGGCGTGCCCGTGAGCTTCGCGACGGCGGCGACGTGCCCGGCCGGGACGGCGTCGACCGGCACGTGCTCCTTGCCGCGCAGCCGGAAGAGCCCGGGGATGCGCTCCTCGGTGCGGGTCGTCGTGTTGACGAGCTTGTCGCCGGGGCGCAACGTCCCCGACAGCACGCGCAGCAGCGTGACCTGCCCGACGAACGGGTCGGCGAGCGTGCGGAACGCGTGCACGAGCACCGGGCCGTCCGGGTCGGCCGCGACCTCGACGACCGTGTCGCCCGCGAGCACGCGCGACGTGCGGTCCGCGGGCGACGGCGCGAGCTCGCACAGCAGGTCCGCGAGCCGGTCCACGCCGACCCCGGTGACCCCTGAGACGACGAGGACCGGGAATGCCTCCCGGTCCCTGACCTCGTGCGCGAGCGTCCGCTCCAGCTCGGCGGCGCTCGGTACGTCGCCCGACAGGTAGCGCTCCAGCTGCTCGTCGTCGTGCGCGACGATCTCCTCCGTCACCTCGTCGTGCAGGCGGTGCTCCTCGTCCGCGACGTCGGCCGGCAGCGGCTCGGTGTGGTGGTGGCCCTCCGCGTCGTACGCGAGGCCCTCCTCGGTGAGCACGTCGGCGACGCCCGTGAACGCGGACTCCTCGCCCAGCGGCAGCTCGAGCGGCACGAACCCGTCGCCGAACGCCGCGCGCAGGTCGGCGACGACGTGCCGGAAGTCCGCGCGCGCCTTGTCCTCCTTCGTCACGACGACGACCACCGGGAGGCCTGCCTCCGACGCCGTGCGCCACGCCGCGTGCGTGCCCGCCTGCACGCCGTCGACCGCGCTGACCACGACGAGCGCGAGGTCCGCGGCCGACACCGCCGCGTCGCACGCGCCCACGAAGTCCGGCGACCCGGGGGTGTCGAGCAGCGTCACGTCGTAGTCGCCGTCGGGGGCGCGCCATCGGAACGGCGCGACGCCCAGCCCCAGGGAGATGCCGCGCGCGACCTCCTCCGGCTCGTGGTCGCTCACCGTGGAGCCGTCCTCCACGCGCCCGGGCCGGGTCAGCACCCCGGCCTGGTGGAGGAGCTCCTCGACGAGCGTCGTCTTGCCCGCGCCGGCGGCGCCCAGCAGGGCCACCGTGCGGATCCTCGGCGTCGTTGCCTGGTCCATCGTCGTCTCCCGGCCGCCTCCCGGCGGTTCCCCGGGGGCACGTGCGACCACACTAGCCAGACCCGCGCGGGCGCGGCAGGACCAGGGACCCAGGCGTCCCCGGGGAGACGGCGACGGCCCGGGACGCACCCTCGCGAGGAGAGGCGTCCCGGGCCGTCAGGTCCGGCGTGCGTCAGCGCGCGTCGAGGATGTCGACCACGAAGACGAGCGTCGAGTTCGCCGGGATCGAGCCCTGCTCCTGGGCGCCGTAGCCCTGGTCCGGCGGGACGACGAGCAGCACCTGGCTGCCGACCGTCTGGCCCTGCACGCCCGTGTCCCAGCCCTGGATGACCGCGCCCGCGCCCGCCTGGAACTCGAACGGCTCGCCCTTCTCCCACGCGGAGTCGAACTGCGTGCCGTCCCACAGCCAGCCCGTGTACTTGACGGTGACGAAGTCGCCCTCCTCGACCGTCTTGCCCGTGCCCGTGATGAGCGGCTGCGTGACGAGCGTCGTCGGGGCGGCGCCGCCGACGGGGGCGATCGACGGTGCGCCGTCCTCGCCCAGCGTGACGGCCGGCAGGCCCGCGGCCGGTGCGACGGCCGCACCCTCGGCACGCGTCGGCAGGCTCGCGGGGTCGGCGCCGTCGACCGCGTCGACGACCTCCATCGCGTACACCTGCGTGTTGTCCTCGCCCGACGACAGCGCGACGAGCACGCGGGCGCCGACGTGCGCGCCCTTCAGCTCCTCGTCGAGCTCCGCGATGCTGGTCTGGCCGACCTTGATGCGCTGCGGGGTGTCCGTGTCGTACGTCGAGCCCATCGTCGAGCCGTCGGTGCCGTTGAGCATGAGCATCTGGATGGACATGATCTGCCCGTCCTTCAGCTCGTCGCCGTCGCCGTCCTCGACGAGGTGCGCGACGAACGTCGTCACGTTGAACGGCGTGCTCGGGAGCGTGACGGTCGGCTCCTTGCCGGCCTCGCCCTCGATCTTCACCTTGGCGAGCGCCGCCTTGTCGGCGGCGACCGCGGCGTTCGCGGACGCCGACGCGTCGGCCGACGGCGAGTCGTCGGAGCCGCCGTCGCCGCTGCACGCGGCCAGCGAGAGGGACAGGACGAGCGCGGTCGCCGTGGCGACGACGGCGCGAGCGGTGGTCGTGCGACGCACGAGGGTCCTCCGTCGTTTCGGGTCCCGCCCGGGGTCAGGCGGCGGACCCCGGCACGGTACGCGACTTTCCTGGACGTCCGCTGAGGGCGACCGTCCGAATCCCTTCACCTCCGCGTCCGCGCGCCGGCGACGACGCCTCGGGTGGGACGGTCAGTGCGTGCCGAGCGCGGCGGCCAGGTCGTCGGGCGACGTCGTGGGCCGGTCGCAGACGAAGCCCCGGCAGACGTACGCGGCGGGGCGGCCGTCGACGAGCGGGCGGTCGCGCAGCAGGGGGACGGCGGGTGCGGCG
>NZ_JAAXOY010000254.1 GCF_012396155.1 Cellulomonas septica
CCGCGCGTGCCCGCCGCCGTCGCCGCCGCGCGTGCCGACCTCACCCCGGGCGGTCGCGTCGTCGTCGCGTCCTACCTGCTCGCCCCCGGCTACTTCTACGACCGCGTGCGGGAGGCCGGCGCCGACGTCGTGGCCGCGCCGCTCGCACCCGATCCGCGGCTCGCAGACGTCGTGCTCGACCGGTACGACGCGGTCGCCGCGGACGCCGTGCCCGACGGGGTCGCCACGGCCTGAAGCACCGGGCTCGCACCTCGAGCGGGGACGAACCAGCAGGTGGACACGGGGTTGTGCGCCGTCCGGGCGACCCCTAGGAATGCCCGCATGCACAGTGTCGTGAAGGTCAGGGCGGGCGTGCTCGCCGTCGGTGTGGGAGCGCTCCTGCTCGCCGGGTGCACGAGCGGCGGCGACGAGCCGGAGCCCGACGCCGCACCCGAGGAGACCGTCTCGGTCGGCCCGTCGCCCGCGATCCGGCCGGTCGACGTCCCCGACTGCGCACCCGAGGGCTCGGCCGCCGCCGCGACCGGCCCCGAGGACGACCCGACGGTCGTCGTGTGGACGGGCGCCGGCAGCAAGGGCGTCGTGCTCGCACCCCAGAACCAGTCCGACTACTGCCAGTGGACGAACGAGATGACCCGCCTCGCAGGCCAGGGCTACCTCGTCGCGTCCTTCTCGTGGGCCGACGACTCCGCGGCGTCGCTGCTCGGGGCCGTCGACGCGCTCCGGTCCGTCGGTGCGCAGGACGTCGCGCTCGTCGGTGCGTCGAAGGGCGGGGCGTTCTCGGCCGCGCTCGCGGACGAGGCCGACGCCGTGGCCGTCGTGGCCCTGGGGCCGCCGGCCGAGATGGACGGCGTCGACGCGCGCGCGGAGACGAGCACGTACGACGGGCCCCTCCTGGTCGTCGCGTCGACGAACGACGGCGACGTCGCGGTGGGCTCGTCGCGCTGGGTGTCGCGGCTCGACGACCCGACCACGTTCCTCGAGCTGCCGGGCGGCGCGCACGGCGTCGAGCTGTTCGCGACGGCCCACCGCGACCAGGTGCAGGCCGCGATCGACGGGGTGCTCGC
Organism: Cellulomonas septica; assembly: GCF_012396155.1. Classification (GTDB taxonomy): domain Bacteria; phylum Actinomycetota; class Actinomycetes; order Actinomycetales; family Cellulomonadaceae; genus Cellulomonas; species Cellulomonas septica. The sequence goes on from NZ_JAAXOY010000254.1 coordinate 1,065, forward strand.
GCAGGGGTTCGGCGGCTGAGCGACGACGCGCAGAGGTTCGGCCGTTGGACGACAGGGCCCTCCCGGGAGGCCGCCGCACCCGACGTCGCCGTTGACGTCGAGCACGGCGGCCCCGGCCGGGAGGGCGCGCGGAGGACTGTCTACCAGCCAGGACGGTGTCCGCACTACCGCCAGAAGCGGACGAACCGGACATGCGACCGAACCGTTATGGGTCTGTGACCCCGATCACGCGGGCGGCGCCCGCGCGCGGCCGCGTCAGAGGTAGCGCAGCGGGTCGAACTCGTCGAGCGGGATGATCCGCAGACGCGGCAGCTGGACGTTGAACGCCGCGACGTCGGACTCGAGGTCGAACACCTGGAGGCCGCGCGCGGTGAGGCCCGCGAGCGCGGTGGACGTGAACTCGCGGAACGCGAGGAGGCCGACGCGGCGGTCCTCCTCGTCGACGAGCGTCTCGACCTCGGGCGCGAAGTCGCCGTCGTGGCTCGCGAGCAGCACGTCGCCGCCGCGCGACGCGATCGCCTGCAGCGTGCGCTTGATGCCGATGTCGACGACCTTCTCGTACGACTCCCCGGACAGGGGGATCGGCTGGAACCCGATCGCGAGCAGCGCCTGGACGAACGACATCGGCAGGTTGCCGTTCGAGGCGTTGAGGAAGAACAGCCCCTTCACGGGCTGCCCCCACGTCTGCTCCGCGAACCCGAGCACCCGCTCCCAGCGCGGACGCTGGTCGGGCGTCGGCCGCCCGCCGAGGATCGAGGACCCGAGGGTCGCGTCGATGTTCTCGCCGTCGACCAGCAGGTAGGTGGTGCGGGCTGCCGCGTCGGTGCTCATCGCGTCAGCGTAGCGACGGGCGGGGCCGCGGCACGGACGCGCACCGGTGCCCGCGCGAGCGGCGGGCACCGGTGCGGTCGTGGCGTGCTGCGGCGTCAGGCCACCGAGCAGGGCGTGCCGTTGAGCGCGAACGCGCTCGGCGCGGTGTTGGTGCCGTTGTGGGCGCCGTTGAAGCCGATCTGCGTGCTGCCGCCGGGCGCGAGCGACCCGTTCCACGCGGCGTTGCGCAGCGTGACCTGGGAGCCGGACTGCGACGACACCGACGACCAGGCCTGCGTGATGGTCTGGCCGGACGGGAACGCGAACGTCAGGGTCCAGCCGTTGAGCGCGGACGACGACGTGTTCGTGATGGTGACGTTGGCGGTGAACCCGGTGTTCCACTGGTTCACGCCGTAGGCGACCCGGCACGCGCCGACGGGCGCCGTGGGGGTGGTCGTCGGGGTCGGTGTCGGCGTCGTCGGTGTGGGGGTCGGCGTCGTCGGCGTCGGGGTGGGTGTGGTGGGGGTGGGCGTCGGGGTCGCGCCGAACGCCTCGAGGATCGCCGCGTGCGCGGGCTTCTTGGCGTAGCCGTTGTCCCACACCAGGGCGGCGCCCTGGCCCGAGAAGACGTCCGGGACCCACGAGTACTTGTCGGTGATGCCCCAGATGGTCACGCCCTGGCAGCGCGTGACCTGGAGGCAGGCCTGGACGACCTTCTTGTAGTCGGCGGCCTGCGTCGCGAGCTTCGAGGAGTCGGACGGCATCTGCATGCGGATGTCGAGCTCGGTGATGCGCACGTCGACGCCCAGGTCGGCGAACCGCTGCAGGTTCTGGCGGAAGTCGCCGGGCACCTGCCCGACGATGAGGTGCGACTGGAAGCCGACGCAGTCGATCGGCACGCCGCGCGCCTTGAAGTCCTTGACGAGGTCGTACATCGAGTTGCTCTTCGCGTTGACGCCCTCGACGTTGTAGTCGTTGATGCAGAGCTTGGCGGTCGGGTCGGCCGCACGCGCGGCCCGGAACGCGGTCTCGATGTACCCGTTGCCGAGCTTCTGCTGGAACGGCGAGTCCTGCCGCCGGCCGCCGCCGTCGGCGAACGCCTCGTTGACGACGTCCCACGACGCGACCTTGCCCTCGAAGTGGTCCGCGACCTTCGTCACGTGGTTGACCATCGCGCTCTCGAAGGCGCTGCCGTTGAGGTTCTTCGCCCAGTCGGGCAGCTGCGAGTGCCACACGAGCGTGTGCCCGTACAGCTCCTTGCCGGTCGCGGCGGCGTAGCTCGCGACCTGGTCGCCCGCGCCGAAGCTGAAGCTGTTCTGCGACGGCTCGGTCGCGTCCCACTTCATCGCGTTCTCGGCGACGACGAGGTTGAACTCGGTGTCGGCGATCGACTTGTACGCGGACTCGGACAGGCGGTTCGGGTCGAGCGCGAAGCCGATGTCCTTCCCGGCGGCGTCGGCGGCCTCCTTCAGGGTCGTGGCGGCGTGCGCGGGGATCGCGACGGCGGTCCCGAGGACGAGCGTCGCGGCGGCTGCCGCGAGCGTCGTGCGCAACGCCGTGCGGGAACGGCGGGTCGTAGGGCAGGGTGCGGGTGGTGTGGTGGGCATGGAGTCCTCCTCATGGTGCGAGTGCCGCGTGCACACTGCTCGTGGCATGCGTTCGCCGGGGAGGTGCTGAATCATTTCGGCACGTCGTGGCCTGCAGTTTCGATAGCGTCGGCGTTGCGATCGCCGGAGGGGGAGTCGATGGTCGAGGGACCGGTCGGGCGCGCCGCGAGCACGCGTGAGGCGGCTGAGGCGTGGGAGGCGCTGTTCCGCGCGCAGGTGGCGCTCATGCGTCGCTTCCAGCGCGACGACGTGTGGGACCCGCTGACGATCCGCGAGTACGACGTGCTGTTCACGCTCTCGCGGTGCCACGACCTCACGGCGCGCCTCAAGGAGCTCGGCGAGAGCAGCCTGCTGACCCAGCCGAGCCTCTCCCGGATGGTCGAGCGGCTCGAGGCCGCGGGGCTCGTGCTGCGCGGGCCGGTGCGGGGGGACGCACGCGGGGTCGCGGTGACCCTGACGCCCGAGGGCGCGCGCGTGCAGCGCGAGATCGGGCGCCGGCACGTGCGCTCGATCCGGCGCCTCGTCGGCGGTGCGCTCGACGCCGACGAGCTCGCCGAGCTGCGCCGCCTGACGGACAAGCTGCGCGCCGCACAACCGGGCATCCCGGACCCGTCGTGACCCTCGTCTCTCAGGACCTCGGGCCCATCCGTCCAGGCCAGCGCCGGGCGACGATGGACGAGCGGTCCGAGAGCCGGACGGCGGCAGGGAGGGAGCGGGCATGCGGATCCTGGTCACCATCGCCTCGCGGCACGGGGGCACGTGGGGAATCGGCGAGGTCGTCGCGCAGACGCTGCGCGAGCGAGGTCACGAGGTGACCATGACGCCCCCCGACGACGTGACCGACCTCGAGGGTGTCGACGCCGTCGTCCTGGGCTCCGCCGTCTACGTCGCCCACTGGATGCCCGCGGCCCGCGACCTGGCCGACCGGCTCGCCGACGAGCTCGCGACGCGACCCGTCTGGCTGCTGTCGTCGGGCCTCGCGACGCAGCCCGCGGCGAGCGCGAACTCCCCGCACGAGATCCGGGCGCTCGCGGAGCGCGTCGGCGCGCGCGGGCACCGCAGCTTCCACGGTCGTCTCGACCGGTCGGTCCTGTCGTTCGCCGAGCGCGCGACGATCTCCGCCGCGCGGGCCCGCGAGGGCGACCACCGCGACATGGGGGTCGGCGTTCTGGATGCTCGGCGACGACCTCGAGGACGTCGGGTGGCCGGCCTGCGGGGAGATCGACGTCATGGAGCACGTCGGCGCCGAG
>NZ_JAAXOY010000255.1 GCF_012396155.1 Cellulomonas septica
CTCTTCGCCGCGGCCGGCGTCCGCGCGAGCGCGAAGATCCCGCTCGCGACGTGGGAGTGGCTGCGCACGCACGACGCCGACGCGCTGCACACCGAGGCCGGCGCCGGACGGTGGTCCGGGGCCGCGGACCTCGTCGGGCTGCTGCTCACCGGGCGGCTCGCGACGGACCACACGCTCGCCGGACGCACGGGCGCCTACCGCCTCGGCCGACCGGGCGACCTCCCGAGCGCCTTCGACGCCGACCTGCTGGCCGAGGTGGGCCTGCGGCCGTCGCAGGTCCCCGAGGTGCTGGCCCCGGGAGAGCTGCTCGGACGGGTCGTCGACGGCCCGTTCACCGCCGCAGGGCTGGCGGCCGGGACGCCGGTGACGATCGCGGGTCACGACCACCCGGTCGGCACCTGGGCTGCGGGCGTGCGGCGACCGGGAGAGGCCGCCGACTCGGTCGGCACCGCGGAGGCGGTGTGCACGATCCTCACGTCCGACCCCGAGCCTGCCCCCGTCGCGGCGGCCGGGATGAGCCTGGTCCGCACCGTCACGGGCGAGCACCCCGCCCTGCTCGCGGGGTCGTCGAGCGCCGGGGCGGCCGTCGCCTGGTGGTTGCGGACGCACGCGCCCGATGCCGACGTCGACGCGCTCATGGCCGACGTCGCGGACCTCGGTGACGCCCCGCTCGACCTGCTCGTCCTGCCGTACGTCGCCGGGCGCACCGCGGACACCGCCACCCCGGTGGAGCTGTCGCCCACGGCGGCCCCGCGCGTCGTCATCACCTACTGCACGCAGTGCCGCTGGCTGCTGCGCGCCGCCTGGTACACCCAGGAGCTGCTCACGACGTTCCACCGCGAGCTCGGCGAGGTCGCGCTGCGCCCAGGCAACGGCGGGGTCTTCACGGTCGAGGCCGACGGGCAGGTGGTCTGGGACCGCAAGGTCGAGGGCGGCTTCCCGGAGATCACGGTGCTCAAGCGCCGGGTCCGCGACGTCGTCGCCCCGGACAAGCCGCTGGGGCACTCGGACGGTCTCTGACCGTCGCCGACGGCCCCCGGCCCCGGTCGCTGACCGCCCTGTCAGCCCGTCCGACCTGCGCAGACGTCCTGGACCGAGGTCCGGTCCCACGTGGACAGGCGTGGACCGGGCTCACCCGTCCGGACTACTTTCGCGGCGAACGCAGGCCTTCACCGGAGGCGGCGGGTCAAGCGGTCACGGGGGCCCGCGACCCGCCGCAGGGTGGGCGGACGGCACGGGAGAGGGGCGCTCCTCGCCGTCCGCCCACCCGAGACTTGCCGACTAAAGGTCAGCGGTCGACGTTGCGATCTCCAGCCCGTGGAGTGCGACGTACTTCTGGCGGCGGACGAAGCCCGACCCTCGACCGGCCTCGCGATGCGGCAGCGGCGAAGGTAGCGCGCGATGCGCGGGGTCACCCGGCCGCGTCAGAAGGAAGACCTGGTAACGGCCTTCCGTCCAACCCGCCGCGCGCGCGGCGGCGATCAGCGCACCGATGCGTCGATCCGTCCGGTCCGACGAACCGGCGAGACGTGCGGCCGACTCCTCGGTCCAGTCGACGTTGTCCCGCCGTTCGACGACCCGCGGGATGTCAGGCTTGATCTCCCTGTCGGCGTAGAACGCCATGCGCTCCACAGGTCTGAACGTGCGTCCGGCCTCGCACACGTAGGCCCTGTGGCTCTCGTACAGCGCCCACGCTGTGCGCGCCGGGACGACGACGGTGTCGGACACGGGAGAGGGGCGCTCCCGGTAGTCCTCCATCGCGCGGGAGCGGGCCTGGATCCACGTCGCCGCGTCGGGCGAGATCCAGCCGGCCAGCTCGGTGATCTGCCGCAACTCGAAGGGGAGGTCGACGTTGATCATCGAGTCGTGGTGCGCGAGGCGGTTGCGGAACTTCCGGATTCGCTCGACAGCGACCGAGATCTGCTTGCGCTGTCCATTGCCGTGAGGGAACGCATGCCGCAGCGCGGCGCGCCACAGGTCCTCGTACTTCGATCCCAGGAGCCCGGTCCAGAAGCCGAAGGACAGGTGGGCCACGATCTGGTGTCGGTTCTCCTGCCGCAGCGGTCGAAGTCGCGCCCTCACCGCGTCCACCTGGTCGGCGACGTGGTCGCCGCCGGGCGTCGGGAGCAAGAACCACGGGATGCCGTTCTCGTGCTCGCGCGCGTGGTGGGCGAGCTGTCGGTCAAGGGCGTTGCGTAACAGGACCTCGAGATGTCCGACGATCTCGAACGCTGACGAAGCGGTGCGAGTGCTCCACTCGTAAAGAGCGACAGCCCCCGCTCGATCGCCGCCGGCAGCATCGATGTAGGGCCGCATCCGAGGCTCAGAGAGGAGGGACCAGACGGCGGGCGGCACGGCTTCATCGCTCTGCACCGGCGAATGGTATCGTCGTAGACGAACGCCCCAGTGTCGCCTCTGATCTCATGCGCCTGGGGCTTTACTCATGCCCCGAACGACTGCCGGCCGCCGTTCAGCGGCGGCCGGCAGTCGCGGTTCAGGCGCCCGTCGGGCGGGGGCAGGAGATGCCCGTGCCACCCAGGCCGCAGTAGCCGTTGGGGTTCTTGTCGAGGTACTGCTGGTGGTAGCCCTCGGCGTAGAAGAACGGCCCGGCCTCGTCGGCCGTGCGGATCTCCGTCGTGATGTCGCCGAAGCCCGACCGCGTCAGGCGCGGCTGGTACTCGTCGCGCGTGCGGATCGCCGCCTCGGCCTGCTCGGGCGTCGTCGTGTAGATCGCCGAGCGGTACTGGGTGCCGACGTCGTTGCCCTGGCGGTAGCCCTGGGTCGGGTCGTGCGACTCCCAGAAGGTGCGCAGCACGTCGTCGTCGGACAGCACGGTCGGGTCGTACGCGACGAGGACCATCTCGGTGTGCCCGGTCATGCCCGTGCACGTCTCCTCGTACGTCGGGAAGGGCGTGTAGCCGCCCTGGTAGCCGACGGCGGTCGTGACGACCCCGGGCAGCTGCCAGAAGGCGCGCTCGGCGCCCCAGAAGCAGCCCATCGCGACGTACAGCACGCGCGTGCCCTCGGGCCACGGGCCCGCGAGCGGGGTGCCGAGCACGGTGTGCGTCTCCGGGACCGGGTACGCGTAGCCGTCGCGACCGGCGAGGGCCCGGTCCGGGGCCACCATCGTCGATCGGAGCGCAGAGCCGAAAAGCCAGTTCATGGTCGCTGGTCCTCTCCGGGAGACCGGCGGTTCGCCTGGTCCATCCCGGCCAGCACAACCGTGCGCGCACGTCCGGTGTTCCCGCTGCGCGCCCCGCGGGACGGGTGCGGTGCACCAGCACCTGGGCGCGCGTCCGGGGGCAGGTCCCGGGTGCGACGGCCTAGCCTGGGGCGGTGACCACCCCACACAGCACCGACGGCGACGACCGACCCACCGCCGGCTTCGCGACCCGCGCCATCCACGCAGGTCAGGACCCCGATCCGACGACGGGCGCGGTCGTCCCGCCGATCTACCAGGTGTCGACGTACAAGCAGGACGGCGTCGGCGGCCTGCGCGGCGGCTACGAGTACTCGCGCTCGGCCAACCCGACGCGTGCGGCGCTCGAGGCCGCGCTCGCCGACCTCGAGCTCGGCGCCGCCGGGTTCGCGTTCGCGTCCGGCCTGGCCGCCGAGGACACGCTGCTGCGCGCCGCGCTGCGACCGGGTGACCACGTCGTCGTCCCCGACGACGCGTACGGCGGCACGTACCGCCTGATCGCGCGCGTGTTCGGTCCGTGGGGGATCGAGCACACGCCCGTCGACCTCACCGACGCGGGCGCCGTGTCGGCCGCGATCCAGCCGGGCCGCACCAAGCTCGTGTGGGTCGAGACACCGACGAACCCGCTGCTCAACGTCGCCGACATCGCCGCGATCTCGGCGCTGGCCCGCGGCGTCGGCGCGCTGCTCGCCGTCGACAACACGTTCGCGACCCCGTACCTGCAGCAGCCGCTCGCGCTCGGCGCCGACGTCGTCGTGCACTCGACGACCAAGTACATCGGCGGGCACTCCGACGTGGTCGGCGGTGCGCTCGTCGTCGCGGACGGCGCCCAGCTGCCCGTCGGGCTCGACGGGCCGACCGGCACGACGCACCTCGCCGACGCCGTCGGGTTCCACCAGAACGCGTCCGGCGCGATCGCCGGCCCCTTCGACGCGTGGCTCACGCTCCGCGGCCTGCGCACGCTCGCCGTCCGGATGGACCGGCACGTCGCCAACGCGCAGCGCGTCGCCGAGTTCCTCGCGGCGCACGACGCGGTCACGTCGGTCATCTACCCGGGCCTCGAGTCGCACCCCGGGTACGAGCTCGCCGCGCGCCAGATGCGCGGCGCCGGCGGCATGGTGTCGTTCCGCACCGGCAGCGAGGCGTCGGCGCTCGCGGTGTGCGCGGCCACCGAGGTGTTCACGCTCGCCGAGTCGCTCGGCGGCGTCGAGTCGCTCGTCGAGCACCCCGGCCGCATGACACACGGGTCTGTCGCGGGCACCGCCCTGGAGGTCCCCGACGACCTCGTCCGGCTGTCCGTGGGCATCGAGGACGCCGACGACCTGATCGCCGACCTCGACCGCGCGCTCGCCGCGGGGCGTGGGGCGTGACGCTCGAGAAGCGCCCCGCCGCGCAGGAGCCCTCGGTGCTCGGTGCGGCACCCGCGGC